>NZ_JBSGFR010000019.1:0-163128 GCF_053603475.1 Actinoplanes sp. NPDC004185
CTTCGCCCACTTCTCCGCCATCGCGACGAGCGGCTACCGCAGCCTCGACGAGAACCAGAAGGTGGAGTTCGACATCACCCAGGGCCAGAAGGGCCTGCAGGCGGAGAACATCCGCCCGCTCTGACCTTCGCTCTGCACCAACCGGCGGCCCGACTGATTCAGCGGGCCGCCTTTTGGCGTCCCCGTCCGGTGCACCGCGGGTATCGCCGGCGTATGGAAAATCGCATACGCCCCGGCAACGGCCGGCCCTCTTCAATGGGGCCATGAGCCCCAGGAGCACCCTGTCCGCCGGCCTGGCCGTTCTCGGCCTGGCCGGCGCCGTGTTCGTCGTGCGGCGGCCACTCATGATGGCTGCTCCGGCGTGTCTGGCCGGGCGATGGCACGGCTGCTACGACACCGAGAACGGCCTGATCCTGATGATGCTGGTCGGGCTGCCGCCGACCGCTCTGCTGGTGTGGGCCCTGGCCTACCGGCGGCGGGCCATCGGCGCTTCCCTGGCGTGGCGGATCTCGGTGGCCGAGGTGGGCCTGGTCTACGGGACGGTGCCGTTCATCTGGATGACCTTGATGCCGGGTCCGGGCGCGGGTGTCGTCCCCGGCCGGGTCAGCCTGGTGCCGCTGCGCGACCTGATCACGATGGGCCCGCTCGGCATCGGCGGCAACCTGCTGATCCTCGCCGCGCTGGGCTTCTTCGCCCCGATGCGGTTCGCGGCGCTGGCCTCCGTACCGCGGATCCTGGCCCTCGGGGCCGGCTGCTCGATCCTGATCGAGACCGCGCAGTTCGCCTTCCGCCTCGACCGGGTGTCGTCGGTGGATGACGTGCTGGTCAACGCGGCCGGGGCCGCGCTGGCCGCGCTGGCGTCCCGCCGCTGGTGGCGCGGCACGGCCGGGGCGCCGCCCGACCAGCACCGGTCCGCACCGGCAGCGGCCACCTCCGGACCGCGCTGACCATAGGCTTCCGGCATGCGCGTACTGATCGTGGAGGACGAGCCCTACCTGGCCGAAGCCGTCCGTGACGGGCTGCGGCTCGAGGCGATCGCCGCCGACATCGCCGGGGACGGCGACGCGGCTCTGGAGCTGCTGGGGCTCAACTCGTACGACCTCGCGGTCCTCGACCGCGACATCCCCGGCCCCTCCGGCGACGAGGTGGCCCGGCGCATCGTCGCCTCCGGCAGCGGCATCCCGATCCTCATGCTCACCGCGGCCGACCGGATCGACGACAAGGCCTCCGGCTTCGCGCTCGGCGCCGACGACTATCTGACCAAGCCGTTCGAGCTGCGGGAGCTGGTGCTCCGACTGCGGGCCCTCGACCGCCGGCGGGGGTACGCCCGGCCCCCGGTCCGCGAGATCGCCGGCCTGCGCCTCGACCCGTTCCGCCGGGAGGTCTTCCGCGACGGGCGTTACGTCGCGCTCACCCGCAAGCAGTTCGCCGTGCTGGAGGTCCTGGTCGCCGCCGAGGGCGGGGTGGTCAGCGCCGAGGACCTGCTGGAACGGGCCTGGGACGTCAACGCCGACCCGCTCACCAACGCCGTGCGGATCACCGTCTCGGCGCTGCGCAAACGGCTCGGCGAACCGTGGATCATCGCCACCGTGCCCGGCGTCGGCTACCGCATCGAGGGGTGAGCGTGACCAGAGCACCCGGGATGAGCGTCCGCCTCAAGCTCACCCTCAGCTACGCCGCTTTTCTCCTGCTGGCCGGGGCCCTGCTGCTCGCGGCCGTGTGGGTGTTCCTGCTGCGTTACGTCCCCGACCGGGCCTTGCTGATCGGCGGCGACACGAACATCAACGGCGTCTTCCCCGTCCGGTCCAACCTGCTGCACATCTTCGCGCCGCGGGCCGCCGCCGTGCTGGCCTTCGTGCTGGTGTTCGGCCTGGTCGGAGGGTGGGTCCTGGCCGGCCGGATCCTCGCGCCGCTCACCCAGATCGCCGAGGCGGCCCGGACCACCGGCCGGGGGTCGCTGTCGCACCGGATCCGCATGAAGGGCCGCCGCGACGAGTTCCGTGAGCTGTCCGACGCGTTCGACGCGATGCTCGACCAGCTCGAGTCCCATGTCGCCGAACAGCAACGGTTCGCCGCGAACGCCTCGCACGAACTGCGCACCCCGCTCGCGATCTCGCGGACGCTGCTCGACGTCGCCCGCAAGGACCCGGCCGGGGTACGGGGCGAGCTCGTCGAGCGGCTGCACACCGTCAACCAGCGGGCCATCGACCTCACCGAGGCGCTGCTGGTGCTCAGCCGGGGCGATCGCGGGGACTTCACCCGCGAGAGCGTCGACCTGTCCCTGCTCGCCGAGGAAGCCGCCGAGACGCTGCTCCCCCTGGCCGAACGGCGCCGGATCGCCCTCGAAGTCACCGGCGGGGCGGCCCGGACCACCGGCTCCCCCCAGCTTCTGCTGCGAATGGTGACAAACCTTGTACAGAACGCCATCGTCCACAACGTCCCGACCGACGGAACCGTCACTGTGCGTACCGAGACGCACGGCACCACGAGCGTGTTGCGGGTCGAGAACACGGGTCGCCGGCTCCCGCCCGAACTGCTGCCGACGCTGACCGAGCCCTTCCAGCGTGGAACAGAACGGGTACGCACGGACGAACACGCCGGCGCCGGCCTCGGCCTGGCCATCGTGCACAGCATCGTCCGAGCCCACAACGGAACCCTCGACCTCGGGCCCGGTCACACCGGGGGTCTTCGCGTCACCGTCCGGTTACCCGGCCCGCCGTAGCCCCGCCGGCGAATCCGGCGTGCTTCTACCAGTGCGCGGCTGGGTATGACATGCGACACTCGCAGCGGGATCGGTGCCAAGAAAGATCCACACTGTGGGTGACGGATTCGCGCGACGGCCAGGAGGATGACCATGCGATCTCTGGCAGGTCGTTACCGGGTCGAGCAGCCGGTCGGCCACGGCGGCAGCGCCGTCGTGCACAGCGGCTACGACCGTACGCTCAAACGGCGCGTCGCGGTCAAGCTGTTCTCGCCGTACCGGCCGGGCAGCGGCGAGCCGTTCCTCGATGTGCTGCGCGAGGGGCGGGCCGCGGCGACGCTGAGCCACCCGAACGTCGCCCGCGTCTACGACTACGGCGAGGCCACCGACGGGGACCAGCGGATCCCGTACCTGATCATGGAATTTCTCGAGGGTGACACCGTCGCCGACCGGCTCGCCGCGACGGGCGCGTTCGGATGGGAGCGCGCCGCGGAGATCTGCGCGGACGTCGCCGCCGCCCTGGCCGCCGCGCACGCGCGTGACCTGGTGCACCGCGACGTGAAGCCCCGCAACGTCATGCTCACCCCGGGCGGCGTGAAGGTCCTCGACTTCGGCATCGCCGCCCTGGCCGGGCAGAACAGCTTCGACAAGCACGGGCAGCTCTGGGGCACCCCGGCCACCCTCGCCCCCGAGCAGCTGCGCGGCGAACCGACGTACCCCGCGGCCGACGTCTACGCGCTCGGCCTGCTGCTGTTCGAATGCCTCACCGGCACCCGCGCGTGGCCGGGCACCAGCGTCGGCGACATCCTGGCCGCCCGCTTCCAGCAGCGGGCGCCGCGGCTGCCGGCCATCGCCGGGCTCCCCCGGGAGATCAACCGGCTCTACGAGGCCTGCATCGCCGACGACCCGGCCCGGCGTCCGTCGGCCGCCGAGGTCGCGGAGACCCTGCGCCGGGCCGCGGGCCGGACCCCGACGGTACGCCCGGCCGCCGTGCTCACCCGCACGATCCCACCGGTACGGACCAAGCGCTCCCGCAGCCGCGCGGCCATCACGGCGTCGATCGCGGTGGCCGCGGCGTTCGCGAGCATCATCGGGCTCCAGGTGGCCAACGGCTACGCGACGCCGGCCGGCCGGCCGGCGGAGGCCGCCGTCGACGGTGCGCCCGTACCCCCGGCTCCGCGGCCCATCACCACCCCGGTGCCGACCCCGACCTCGACCCGGCCGGTGCCCGACGTCCCGGACGACGACAGTGACCGGCCGGTCCGCCGGATCACCGACACCTGGACCCGCGAGGCCACGACGCCGCCGCAGATCTCGAAGCCGAAGCCGGAGCCGACGAGCAAGACCCCGACCACGAGGCCGACGATCCGGCCGACCAGGCCCCACGCGACCCCGCCGAGCGACCCGCCGCCGACCACGACGAAGCCGGAGCCGGAGGAGCCGTCGGAACCCCCGGCCACCACCCAGCCTCCGGTGGAGCCGACGGACCCGCCGGACGAGCCGGACCCGGTGGACCCGTCACCGCCGGCCGTGGACCCGGTGCAGGAAGTCGTCCTCGCCGATTCCTGAGGCCTCCGCGGTCCTCAGTGACCGCGCCGGGCCGTGACGATCCAGGCGCGCGAGTCGAAGTACACGCCGTCGTCCGTGCGGTGGGCGTCGAGAACGGTGCGCAGCCGCGTGATCGCCGGCTCGGTGGCCGGCACTTTCCACAGCCGCCGCACGGCGTCGGTGGCAGCGGCGGTGTCCGGGCCGTAGTAGACCGGCTCGTGCACGTCGGTGAAGCTGACCTCCGTGAAGCCGGCCGCGGTCAGGATGCTTTCCGTGACGGCCGGCTCGGCCAGGGAGAACGCGTCCGGGCCGCTCGGTGCGGCCGATGCGGCGGTGGGGGTCCAGGGGATCTCGGTGGCCCATTCATTGCGGTCGCGTCCCTGCCAGACCAGCAGCACCAGCCGTGCCGCGGGGCGCAGGGCCTGCCCGATGGTGGTGAACGCGGCGACCGGGTCGGCGAAGAACATCGTGCCGAACCGGCTGATGCAGAGATCGAAGTGCGCCGGTGCGAAGCGGTGGACCTGGGCGTCCGCCTGCTGGTAGGTGACGTTGCGCAGGCCCTCGTCGCGGCTGAGCCGGCGGGCCTGGGCGAGCATCGGCGCGGAGATGTCGACGCCGGTCGCGCTCCCGTCGACGGCGGCGCGGGCCGCCTCGCGGGTGGTCCGGCCGGCGCCGCAGCCGATGTCGAGCACCCGGTCGTGGGAGCCGACGCGGGCAGCGGCGCGGAAGTGCTCGTTGTGCAGGCGCAGTTCGGCGTCGTAGTCGAACAGGTCGGACCTCGTCGTCATGTCGCTGACGGTAGAACGGCGCCATCATCGACAAAAGCGATTGTTCCCGATCGAGGTGATCGCTCGGAGCGATCTCACCTCCGCCGGGCCAGGGCGGCGGCCGCCTCGACAGCGACGGCGATCGCCCGCGCGGCCAGCGGGGAGTGACTCCGACCGGCCGGCCAGAGCAGGAAGACCTCGCGGGGCGGGAGGGCCGGCCGCAGTTCGTGCGTGCGCAGCCGCTCGTCGGCCTCGACGCCGGCCCCGTGCACGGCCAGCCAGGGCAGCACCGCCGAGCCCATCCCGGCCCGCACCATCGACAGGAGCGTGTCGTCACCGGCGCTGCGGAACACGATCCGCGGGCGGGCCCCGGCGCGTTCGAGAGCCAGCTCCAGCCGGGGCTGATCGCAGACCGGCGGGTAGGCGACCAGGGGCCGCCCGTCGAGCTGGTCGACCCGGACCGGGCCGTCGGGGAACGCGCCCGGGCCGGCCACGAGCACGTAACGGTCGTCGAGCAGCTTGACGTGATCGACGTCGCCGTCGAGCAGGCCGTCGTAGAACAGCAGGTCGAGCTCGTCGATCCGGGGCGGCCGGCCCGGCACCTCCTCGGTCGTCCGGATGTCGCAGCCGGGGTGCTCGTCGCGCAGCCGGCGCACGACGGTCGGCAGCAGGACGTTGGACATGCTCTGGAAGATGCCGATGTCGAGCCGGCCGGCTCCGGCCCGGAACCGGTCCACCGCGCCGGTCAACGCCGCGGCCCGGGCCAGCAGGTCCCGGCCGTGTTCGAGCACCACGGCACCGAGCGGGGTGATCCGCACCGGCCGGGGGCCGCCGGGCCGGTCGAACACCGGGCCACCGACGGCCTTCTCCAGCGCGGCGATCTGCTGACTGATGGTCGACTGGGTGTAGCCGAGCCGGGTGGCCGCCCGGCCGAATGAGCCCTCGTCGACGATCGCGGCCAGGGTGGCCAGATGTCTCAGCTCGATGGCGGTCACAGACCGGAGCCTATGCCCGGCATCCTCAGCCGGTGCGGCTGCGGAGGCTCCACGTCAGGGCCGGGATCATCACCGCCGCGGCGATCAGGTGCAGGCCGACCAGAGCGGCGATGGTGGCGGTGTCCGCCCCGGAGATGAAGGGCGGGATCAACGAGATCACCGTCAGCGACCCGGCCGTCCACCGGAACCGGTCGGCGGGGCGAGCGCTCCAGCGCAGCAGAGCCGCGGCGATCACCACCCCCACGATCGAGAAGAAGCCGGTCACCACCGCGAACCCGGACAGCGGGATCGTCTCACCGCCGTCGGGGATCGCGAAGTCGACCCCGGCGGCCCGGGCCAGCGCCGCGGCGAGCGTGGTGGCCACCATCGCCGCGAGCGTGGCGACCAGCCCCGCCCCGACGAGCCAGCGGAGCCGGTGGGTACGGCCGGCCGAGGCCGGGCGGGTGGCGACCCCGACGTCGTCCATGCCGGTCATGCCGTCACCGCCGGCAGGCGCTCGGGCAGTCCGAGTCGCGGGAACTGGTCGTCATGGAAGACGGTGATCTCGGTGATCGCCCCGCCGCTGATCCGCAGCACGTCGAGCGTCAGCGGCAGGTACGCGCCCTCCTCCTCCCGCCAGAGGTAGAAGGCGAAGGCGGGCTGCCGGTTCACCGCGGTACGGACCGCGCGCAGGCCGGTCATGCCCTCGAAGCCGTCCTCGACCCAGTTGTTCACGACCGCCTCGCGGCCCACGTACAGGCCCGGGGTGGGTGGCATCGCGAAGCGGACGTCGTCGCGCAGCAGTGCGGCGAGCCCGTCGATGTCGGCGGCCACGCTGGCGTCGGTGAAGCGGCGTACCAGCTCGCGCGTCGGCGCGTCCTCCTCGCCGCCGGTCCAGTCCTGCCGCTCGGCCGGCAGGTGCTCCCGCATGCCGGCCCGGGCCCGCTGCAACGCGCTGTTCACGGAGTTGACCGAGTCCCCGAGCAGCTCCGCGACCTCCTTGGCCGGCCAGCCGAGCACGTCGCGCAGGATCAGCGCGGCCCGCGGGCGCGGAGCGAGATGCTGGACCGCGACCACGTACGCCAGCTCGATCGTCTCCCGCGCGACCGCCACCGCCTCCGGCCCGTCCCCGTCACCCGCGGGCAGCTCGTCGAGCAGCCGGTCCGGGTACGGCTGCAGCCACCGCACCTCGCCGCCGGTCGCCGGCTCCGGACGCCGCTTGGCCAGCAGGTCGAGGCAGGCGTTGGTGGCGATCCGGTACAGCCAGGCCCGGAAGGTCGAGCGCCCCTCGAACGTCTCCCGGCGCCGCCAGGCCCTCAGGAACGCCTCCTGCACGGCGTCCTCGGCATCCTCGAACGATCCGAGCATCCGATAGCAGTGCACATGCAGCTCGCGCCGGTGTCCCTCGACCAGCCCGGAGAACACCGGCTCGCTGACCTCGCCCAGTCCGCTCACGCCCAGCTCCTCCACCACGTCCACACCCATGACGTCACCCTTCCGTCTCGGCAGCCTTGTCGCAGGTATGACGGCCCGGAGCGGGGAAACTCATCACCGGCCGGTCAGGGCGTGACGCGGATCGAGAACTCGTTGTTCGCGTCGTAGTGCGGCTGCATCGTGACGCCGCCGGTGGTGATCGGCGGGAACACGTACGCGACGTCCTTGCGGGCCACGTCGTCCAGGAACCGGCCGAGCCGGACCGCGGGCCGGCCCGGCGCGTAGCGCAGCCAGAGCTGCCAGGTGCCCGCCGGCAGGGCGCCGATCCGGACGGCGAAGCCCACGTCGGTGACGGAGCCCGGCAGCTCCCGGGTGGCGGTGCTCCGCAGCTCCAGCACCGGTTCGACGGGCTCGGCCCCGACCAGGCGTCCCTCGATCCGCAGGCCGTCGGCGTCGATCAGCACGCCGGCGATCTCGGCGTACACCGGCCGGTCCCAGACCCGCAGGCCGAGGCAGCCGTCGCTGAGCCGGTAGGGCAGCTGGACCCGCCTGGCCGTACCGGGGATCAGGGCCCGGGTGTCCAGCCGGCCGGCCCGGACCGCCGCGCCGTCCGGGGTGCGCAGCTGCCAGGTCCCCTCGGGCAGGTCGCCGCCCACCGGCACCTTGTCGTCGTCGCGGCACCAGATCAGCTCCGCGCTGTCGGCCAGCATCAGCTCGCCGTCCGCGGTGACCAGCGCGTCGACGGTCGGGACGGCGGAGGTCGGGGCCGGGCCGAGCACCGGCTGCGGCGGGGCCGGCCGCTCCCGGCGGGGCCACCAGCGCCGGCGGGCGGCCTTGCGGGCCGCGAGCCGGTCGAACAGCTGCTCGTACTGCTCGGCGATCAGGGCCGGGTCGTAGCGTTGCGCGTTCTTCAGCGCGGCGGCGGCCATCGCCTCCCGTTGCGCGTCGTCGTCGATCAGCCGCAGCAGCGCGGCCGCCAGGGCGGCCTCGTCCCCGACCGGCGTGAGCAGGCCGTCCATGCCGTCCTGGAGGATCTCGGCCGGACCGTACGGCGCGTCCGTGCTGACCACCGGCACCCCGCACCGCATCGCCTCGACCAGCGTCATGCCGAACGGTTCCTGGTCGGAGGGCACGGCCGCGATCGCGCCCTTGGCCCATTCCGTCTCGATCGGCGTGTACGGGCCCATCATCAGCACGTTGTCGTGCAGCCCGAGCTCGGCGACCAGGGTGCGCAGCTCGGCCCGGAGCTTGCCCTGGCCGTAGACCCGCAGCTGCCAGTCCGGACGTTCGGCGGTCACCGCGGCGAAGGCCCGGATCAGCAGGTCGTACCGTTTGCCCTGGACCAGCCGGCCGGCCGCCACCACGATCTTGTCGCGGCCGTGCGACGGTGGGACGGCCGGCGCCGGCACGCTGTTCGGGATGAAGGTCAGCTCGGTGTCCGTCAGCCGTACGTGCGCCCGGTAGTCCTCGGCGTCGCGCGCGGTGATGGTCACGAAGGCGTCGAGCTTGCGCAGGTGGCGCGGCAGCTCCTCGCGCATGGCCTTGCGCTGCTGGAGCCGGGTCAGGTGCTCCTGGCCGATCTTGATCATCCGGTCGGAGGCGAACCGGGCGGCATAGGCGATCAGGCCGGGGCGGGTGGCGATCACCACGTCGGCGTCGCTGGCGGCCAGGTAGCGCGCGTACCGCTCCTCGACCATCCGGTCGTAGTCGCTGGACCGGTAGTCGGCCTTCGGGTAGTACCGCGCCGGTTGGCCGCGCAGCGGATCGTCGGCGAGGTAGTCGGGGTGGTCGGTGCGAGCCTCGACGAGCGCCATCAGCCGGACGGCCGGGTGCAGGGGCATGTGGGGCACGTCGCGCCGGCGCGCGGTGCTGAGCACTTCCACCTGGTGGCCCCGCTCGGCCAGGGCGCTGCCGAGATTGAAGGTCGTGGTGATGGTGCCACCGATACCGAAGCCGTCGTTGAGCAGGAAAAGGACCTTCACGGATCGGCACCCTAGACCGGTCGCGCGACTGCCGTCCATCCGGTGCGCAGAGCAGAACGCTTGACGACACGTCCCGACACAAGTAAACAATCCTTATCATTCATCGGGGATCATCGATGGGGGCAATATGAACTCGATCGCCGCGGCGCTGGTGGCCCTGCTGATGGCCCCGGCCGTCGCCGTAGCGCCGCCCACGTACACGACCGCTGAGGCCGGCAACCCCTTCGTCGACGGGCGCTACGCCGACCCCGACATCGCGCTCTACAACGACCGGTACTGGGTGTTCCCCACCTCCTCCCGGCCCTACGCCGAACAGACCTACCTGGACGCGTTCTCCTCCACCGACCTGGTCACCTGGACCAAGCACCCGACCGTCCTGAGCACGGCGAACGTCTCCTGGGCCAAGTACGCGGTCTGGGCCCCCGCCCCCGTCCAGCGCAACGGCCGGTACTACCTCTACTTCGCGGCGAACGACATCCAGAGCAACACCGAGCTCGGCGGCATCGGCGTCGCTGTCGCGGACCGGCCCGAGGGACCGTACCGGGACGCCATCGGCCGGCCGCTCATCGACCGCTTCGTCAACGGCGCGCAGCCGATCGACCAGGACGTGTTCATCGACGACGACGGGCAGGCGTACATCTATTACGGCGGCCACGGGCACGCCAACGTGGCCCGGCTCAACAGCGACATGACCAGCCTGGGCACGTTCCCCGACGGCTCGGTGTTCAAGGAGATCACGCCGGCGGGCTACGTCGAGGGCCCGCAGATGCTCAAGCGCAACGGCAAGTACTACCTGATGTGGTCCGAGGGCGGCTGGACCGGCCCGGACTATTCCGTCGCGTACGCCATCTCGGACTCACCCACCGGGCCGTTCCAGCGCCTCGACAAGATCCTGGCCCAGGACGCCGCGGTCGCCCGCGGCGCGGGCCACAACTCGGTCGTGAACATCCCGGGCACCGACACCTGGTACATCTTCTACCACCGCCGGCCGCTCGGCGAGACCGACGGCAACGCCCGCTACCTGGCCTACGACCGGATGACCTTCGCCGCCGACGGCACCATCCAGCGGGTGAAGATGCTCGTCAAGGACAACTTCGACGACAACAACGCGATCGGCTGGAAGACCTACGGCGGCTCGTGGACGGCCACCGGCGGGCAGTACCGGGCCCAGCACTCGTACGGCGGCAAGGCGCTGCTGACCGACAACCACACGAACGCGGTCTACGACGCCGACGTCACGGTCACCTCCGGCGCGGGTGACGCCGGTCTGGTCTTCCGGGCCACCTCCCCCGCCGTCGGCACGGACAGCTACCGCGGCTACTACGCGGGCATCAGCCCGGCGGGCCAGGTCGTGCTGGGCAAGGCGGACAACAACTGGACCCGGCTGGGTGCCGCGGCCCTGTCCGTCACCGTGGGCACGCGCTACCACCTGCGGGTCGAGGCGGTGGGCACGTCGCTGAAGGTGTTCGTGAACGACATGGCGAACCCCAGGATCACAGTCACCGACGGTACGTACACCGCCGGCTCCTCGGGCGTACGCGTCTACAACGCCGCCGCAGCCTTCGACAACCTCGCGGTCACGAACCGGTGATGCGGTAGCCGACCCCGGCCCGGGTGGTGATGATCGGCGGCTCACCGAGCTTGCGGCGCAGCCGGCCGATCGTGACCGTCACGGTGTTGGTGAACGGGTCGGCGTTCTCGTCCCACACCTGCTCCAGCAGCGCTTCGGCGCTCAGGAACGCGGGCGCCACCCGGAGCAGCGCCTCCAACAGGGCGAACTCCTTGACCGAGAGGTCCAGCCGGCGGCCGTCGCGGGTGGCGGTGCGCCGGGCCGGGTCCAGCTCCAGGCCGGCGGCGTGCAGCGTCCGCGGCCGGGCCGACGGGCGGCGCCGGGCCAGCGCACGGACCCGCAGCACCAGCTCGGGGAAGTGGAACGGCTTGGCCAGATAGTCGTCGGCACCCAGCGTCAGGCCGCTGACCCGGTCGCCGGGAGCGCCGGCCGCCGTCAGCATCAGGACCATCGGCCGCTCGTCCCGCTCGGTGATCAGCTGGCAGAGCATGTCGCCGTGCAGGCCGGGCAGGTCGCGGTCGAGGACCACCACCTCGTACGGCGCCAGCTCCAGCTTGTCGACCGCGGTCAGGCCGTCCAGCGCGACGTCGACGGCCATCCCCTGATCGCGCAGGCCCTCGGCGACGACCTCGGCGAGCGCCCGCGCGTCCTCGACCACCAGCACCCTCACGCGGCGCCCTCCGGCAGCAGCGGCAACCGGATCGCCACGTGCAGACCGCCCTCGGCCCGGGCCCGCAACGCCATCGTGCCGCCGTGGGCCGCCGCGACAGCCGCCACGATGGACAGTCCCAGCCCGGTGCCGGTCCCGGCGGTCCGCGCCACGCCGAGCCGCTGGAAAGGCCGGCCGAGCCGGGCGACCTGGTCCGGGTCGAGCGGTGGGCCACCGGTCTCGACGGTCAGCAGCGCGGTCCCGTTCTCGGCGGCGGCGACCACCCGGACCCAGCCGTCCGGCTCGTTGTGGGTGATCGCGTTGTCAACGACGTTGCCGATCATCCGGGTGAGCAGCACGGCGTTGCCGTGGGTCCAGGCGTCGCGCCGCACGTCGGCGTCGACCGTGAGCCGCTCGGCCGCGAGGCCGGCGGCGCGGGCGGCCAGCACCTCCGTGACGAGCTCCCCGAGTGACACCGGAGCGCGGTCGGCGAGCGCGCCGTGCTGGGTGCGGGCCAGGATGAGCAGGCCGTCGAGCAGACCGTCGACCTGGTCCAGCTCGGTGCGCAGGCGGCCGGCGAGCGCCACCGTCTGCGGCGGCACCGGTCCGGGCTTCGCCACCGCGACGTCCAGCGACGCGCGCATCGTGGCGAGCGGCGTGCGCAGCTCGTGGGAGGCGTTGGCCACGAACCGGCGCTGCGCCGCGAACGCCTGCTCGAGGCGTTCGAGGAGCTCGTCGATGGTGTCGGCGAGCGCCTTGACCTCGTCGTCGGGGCCGGGCGCGGCGAGCCGCTCGTGCAGGTTGTCAGCGGTGATGGCGCGGGTGGCGGCGGTGATCGTGCGCAGCGGGCGCAGCACCCGCCCGGCGACCGACCGGCCGAGCAGCACCGAGGCCACGGCCATCACGGTCAGCGCGATCACCGAACCGGCGAGCAGCTGCCGCGCCTGGTCCTGGTGCACGGCCGCCAGCTGGGCCTCCAGCTCCGCGATCCGTGCGGCGGACCCCTGCTGGGGCGGCCCGGACCCGACCGGGACGCTGGCCCGGGTGCTGGAGATGGTGATCAGGCCGGTGAGGCCGAGCAGGGCGACGCCGGAGAGCATGAACAGCACCACGTACATGATCGTGAACTGACGCCGAGCCGTGCGCATCCCGTTCCCCCTGCCGTGCCGCCGGCCGGCACGTGACCAGCATGCCGGTCCGCACCTAACAGCGGAATGACGGTGCACGTTCGGCCGCCGTTACGGCCCGCTGCGTAGAACCGGGGCCATGGAACCCACGATCGAGGTCACCGGCCTCCACAAACGGTACGGGCGCACGGTCGCCCTGGACGGCCTGTCCTGCACGGTCCGGCCGGGACACGTCACCGGCTTCGTCGGCCCCAACGGCGCCGGCAAGTCCACCACCATGCGGGTGGTTCTCGGCCTCGCTACCCCGGACGCCGGCACCGCGCTCGTCGGCGGCGTGCCGTACCGGACCTTGCGCCGGCCGTTGACCCACGTCGGGGCGCTGCTCGACGCCGGGGCGGTGCAGCCCGGCCGCTCCGCGCGCAACCACCTGCTCTGGCTGGCCCGTTCGCAGGGCTTCGCGGCCCGGCGGGTCGACGAGGTGCTGGAGCAGGCCGGCCTGGCCGAGGTCGCCCGCCGCCGGGCCGGCGGCTTCTCCCTGGGCATGCGGCAGCGGCTCGGGATCGCCGCCGCGCTGCTCGGCGACCCGCCGGTGCTGATGCTGGACGAGCCGTTCAACGGCCTCGACCCGGAGGGCATCGTGTGGATGCGTGGGCTGCTGGGGACCTTGGCCGCCCAGGGACGGGCCGTGCTGGTCGCCAGCCACCTGATGAGCGAGCTGCAGCACATCGCCGCGCACGTGGTGATCGTCGGCCGGGGCCGGGTGCTCGCCGACACCACCGTGTCCGAGCTGCTGGCGGCGTCACCGTCGCTGGAGGAGGCGTACTTCGCGCTGACCCGTGACGCGGTGGAGTTCCGTGGGGAGGCAGCCCGATGAGCGACTTCGCCCGGCTCGTACGGGCCGAATGGGTCAAGTTCCGCACGGTCCGCGGCTGGGTGCTCGGCACGGTGGCCGCGACCGTGGTGATCGTGCTGCTGGGGTTGTTCGTCGCGTCGAACAGCATCTCGTCGTGCTCGAACGGGACGGTGGACATCGAGTGCCCGGCGCTCCCGCTGGGCCCGGACGGCGAGCCGGTCCGCGACAAGTTCTTCTTCGTGCACCGGACGCTGGCCGGGGACGGCGCCGTCACCGTACGGGTGACCTCGATGACCGGCCTGATCACCTACCCGCCGCCGGACCACGACGAGATCGTCCCGGGTCTGGTGGAGTGGGCGAAGGCCGGCGTCATCGCCAAGGAGGGCACCGCCGTGGGCTCCCGCTACGTGGCGCTGATGGTCACCGCGGGACACGGCGTACGGATGCAGCACGACTTCGTCCACGACACCGCGGGCCGGCCCGGCGCCGTGTCGGCGGACACCCCGCGCTGGCTGCGGCTGACCCGTGCCGGGGACACGCTCACCGGGGAGGAGTCGGCCGACGGCACCGCCTGGAGCCGGGTGGGCACCGCGACGCTGGCCGGACCCGTGGAGCTCGGGCTCTTCGTCACCTCACCGAGCGACCTCACGGTGAACGGCGGAGCCGGCGGCGGCAGCGTCCAGGCCCGGCTGGCCACGGCGACCGCCGCCTTCGACAACGTCGCCTCGACCGGCACCGCGCCCGGCGGCGACTGGCGGCGCGACGACATCGGGGCCGAGCTCGAGCCGGACGGCGCCGTGCACCACCCGGGCAGTGCCCAGGAGGCCGGCGGGGTCCTGACGGTGTCCGGCAACGGTGACATCGCTCCCCTGACCGGCGAGACGGGACCCTGGGTCCAGCTGTTGCTGATCGGGCTGGTCATCGGCCTGATCGTGGTGGTCGTGGTGGCCGCCCGTACCGTCTCGGGCGAGTTCCGGCGCGGCTTGATCGGGGTGACGCTGCTGGCCAGCCCGCGCCGGGGCCGGGTCGTGGCGGCCAAAGCCGTGGTGCTCGGCGCCGCCACGTTCCTCGCCGGTACGGCCGCCGCCGCGCTGGTCATCCCGTTCGGCTGGCGAGTGCTGACCGGCAACGGCTTCCGGCAGCCGGGGTTGCCCCTGAGCACCCTGGTCCGGGTGGCGGCCGAGGCCGGTCTGCTCGTCGCCGGCACCGCGCTGCTCGCGCTGGGGCTGGGAGTGCTGCTCCGGCGGGGGCTGGCCGCGGTGGGCATCGCGGTGGCGGTGGTCGTGGTGCCGTACCTGCTGGCGGTGATCGGGGGTCTGCCCACCGCGGCCGCGGACTGGCTGCTGCGGCTGACCCCGGCCGCAGCCTTCGCGTTCCAGCAGGTGGCGCCCGAGTACGCGCACGTGCTGGCGAGCTACACGCCCGCGTCCGGCTACTACCCGCTGCCGGCGTGGGGCGGCCTCGCCGTCCTGGCCGGGTACGCCGCGCTGGTCCTCGGCCTGGCCGCCGTGCGGCTGCGCCGGAGCGACGCGTGAGCCGGACGCTGTACGCGGAGTGGACGAAGTTGCGCACCGAACCCGCCGTCCTCTGGCTGGTGCCGGGTTTCGTCGTGGCGACGGTGCTGACCAGCCTGTTCGCAGTAGCCTCGGCCCGCTGTGCCCGGGGCGGATGCGGCATCGATCCGGCCGTGCTGAGCCTGGCCGGGGTGCAGCTCGGCCAGGCCGTCGTCGTGCTGCTGGCCGCGCTGACCATCGGCGGCGAGCAGAGCACGGGCCTGCTCCGCACGACGTTCACCGCCATGCCCCGCCGAATCGTGGTCCTGGCTGCCAAGGCCGTCCTGACCGGCGGCTTGACCCTGGTCGCGGGGACGGTGGCCGTGCTGGGCTGCGTGGCCGCCGGCCGGGCGGTGCTGCCCGGCAGCGGCATCGCGGCGCCGTCACTGACCGACGGTCCGACGCTGCGAGCCGCCGCCGGGTCGGTGCTCTACCTGGTGCTGGTCGGGCTCCTGGCGCTCGGCGTCGCCGCCGTCATCCGGGACGCGGCGGCCTCGGCGGGAGCGGTGCTGGTCCTGCTCTACGCCGTACCGATGGTCGCGTCGGTGATCAACAATCCGGAGCTGCAACGCACACTGCGCCGGTTCGCGCCGATGCCGGCCGGCCTGGCCGTCCAGACCACCACCGACCTGGACCGCCTCCCGATCGGGCCCTGGGCGGGCCTGGCCGTGCTGGCCGCCTGGGCCGCCGCAGCCCTGCTCGGCGGCGGCCTGGCTCTTCGATTCCGCGACTCCTGACGGCCCGGACCGCTCAGGTGCGCTGCCGGGCCATCCACTGCCAGATACGGGTGCCGTCGATGCGCGGATCGTTGCGGGCCACATAGATCCACGACCAGTGGCCGGGGAACTGGTGGCCGTCCCAGACGACGTGGTCGTAGAGCGACAGCAGGGAGCCTCTGATGAGCTCGTGGGCGTGGACGGTGTTGGGCACCGGCGGCACTGTGTCGTCGTCGCGGGAGGCCACCAGCCAGGTCGGGGTCCGGATGGCCCGCAGCTCGGCGTCGGTGATCATCGTGGGGCCGCCGGGCTGCAGGGACTCGACGACGCCGCAGATGGGCACCGACGCCGCGAACAGGTCCGGGTAGACCGTGGTCATCTTCAGGCTCATGTACCCGCCGTTGCTGGCGCCGACCACGTAGATCCGGTCGTGGTCGACCGGGTGCCGGCGCGCGACCTCACGGATGATCTCGCGGATCAGCGGGGCGAAGCGGTCACCGTCCTCGAGCCAGAAGGAGGTGCTCTGCGGGGCCACGACGTAGGCGCCGGCGAAGATCCGCTGGGCTTGCGGGGTGGCGAAGCCCAGCGCACCGCGGTTGGCCCGCAGCGTGGTCTCGTTGTCGTAGTAGTTGTCGGGCAGCGAGGCGCCCTCGCCCCCGCCGTGCAGCCAGACGACGAGCGGGCGCCGGCCCCGACCGGCGAAGCGGCGGGACGGCTGGTACAGGCGGTACTTCATCCCCGAGGCGGAGATCGCGTACCGGAAGGCGTCCACCTCGGGGTTGGACAGCCGGCCCTGGACGAACTCGGTGATGGTGACCGGGCGGTGTCCCCGTACGGTGAAGGGGGCGTGCTGGGTGATCGTGTACGCGAGGTCGAGCCGCACGTTGCGGCCCCGGCTCGCGATGTAGCCGAGCGTGCCGCCGCCGGTCTGGCCCTCGGCGTACGCCAGGTCGAGCACGATGTTGCCGTGGTGGTCGAGCCGGACCGCGGTCACCGCCCGGTCCAGGTCGTACTCGCTGAAGATCTGGTCGCCCGGCGCGATCGGGATCGGGCTCGTCGCCTTCGCGTGCACGGTGAAGGTGCCGGTCGTGAGACTGGCCGGATCGATCCGGCCGAGCCCGCCGGTGGCGATGGTGAGCGAGGTGACCTGCTCGCCGCCGTCCAGGGTCTCGGCGTTGAGGATGAATCGCGCTCTGGTGGCCGAGTGGCCGCCGGCCTGTGCGGCTGCCCCGGGCAAGGCCAGCCCCGCGGCGGCGCCGGCTCCGGCGGCCAGGACGGAGCGACGGCTGATCGACGTGGCCATGCGGCCTCCTTGTTTCGATCACGTTAACAATCGTGCATTGACATGGGTCTATCACGGTTGCGGCGCCGAGCGGAAGACCGGCATCGAGCCGGGCCCGGATGCCCAGGAAGGACACAGAGAACTCTCGGCTGGCGCCAAGCGCGCGGACAGACGATCGCGCTATGAGGCAGGCAGCAGCAGCGAGGACCGGGGAAGCAGCGCCGGACGATCCCGAGGAACCCTGGCGGCCGCAGCCGCCGTTGTCGCGCGTCGCGGTCGCCCGGCTGGTCCAGCTGGCCGGGCTCTACAACGTCCTCACCGTGGTGCTGCCGTCGCCGCACGGCCGCTTCGGGGAACTGGCCGGGCTCCTGCCGATGGCCGGGGTGCTCACCGCCCGGGCAGCCGGCGCGGCGTCCGGTCTGCTGCTGGTCTATCTCGGGGCCGGGCTGCGCCGGGGCAAGCACCGGGCCTGGCAGATGGCGGTCGTCCTGGCCGGCGCCGGGGTGGTGCTGCACCTGGCGCGGGGCTGGCACTACGACGCTGCCGCCGTCTCGGTGGCACTGCTGGTGATGCTGATCGTGGTACGCCGCCGCTTCCACGCGCAGGCCGATCCGTGGAACCGGTGGCGGGCGCTGGCCGCCTTCATCGGTTTCGCCGGCGCCGGGTTCGCGGTCGGGCTGGTGGAGATCGCCGTACGGATGAACCGGCTCGAAGGCCGTCCGGGAGTGATCGCCTGGATGCAGGAGTCCGCGCTCGGACTCGTCGGGATCTCAGGGCCGATCCGGTTCGCGTACCCGCTGGGCGCCGAGACGGTCAGCTACACCACCGGCATGTTCGGGCTGGTCTCGGTCGCGGCGGCCGTCGTGCTGCTGCTGCGCCCCGCGAACCGGCTGCCGCAGCGCACCGGCGACGACGACGCGGTGGTCCGCGCGCTCGTCCGGCAGCACGGGGCGGGCGACTCGCTGGGCTACTTCGCCCTGCGCCCGGACAAGTCACTGCTGTGGGCGCCGTCGGGCAAGGCGGTGATCGCGTACCGGGTGATCAACGGGGTGAGCCTGGCCTCCGGTGATCCGATCGGCCTGGCGTCGCAGTGGCCGGAGGTCATCGCGGTGTGGCTGCGCGACTGCGCCCGGCACGGCTGGACGCCCGCGGTCCTCGGCTGTGGCAATGCCGCCGGCCGGGCGTACCGGAAAGCGGGTCTTGACGTCGTCGAGCTGGGCGACGAGGCGATCCTCGACGTCGCCGGCTTCACCCTGCAGGGCCGGGCGATGCGCGCGGTGCGGCAGGCGGTCGCCCGGGTGGAGCGGGCCGGCTACACCTGTACGGTCACCCGGCTGCGCGACCTCACGCCCGAGGCCCTGACCGAGGCTCAGCGGGCCGCCGACGCCTTCCGCGACGGCCGGGTCGAGCGCGGCTTCTCCATGGCGTTGTCGCGCCTCGGCGACCCGGACGACGGCGACACCCTGTTCGTGATCTGCCGGGACGCCGGCGGCCGGGTCCGTGGCCTGCTGCACTACGTGCCGTGGGGCACCGACGGGCTGTCGCTGGACCTGATGCGCGGGGACCGGACCGCCGAGAACGGGCTGACCGAGTTCATGGTCGTCACCACCATGACGGCCGCGCCCGGGCTGGGCGTGCATCGCGTCTCGCTGAACTTCGCCGTGCTGCGCTCGGTGTTCGCCCGGGCCGACGAGCTCGGGGCCGGGCCGGTGCTGCGGCTGTCGTACCAGGTCCTCAAGGCCGCCTCCCGGGTCTGGCAGATCGAGTCGCTGTACCGCTCCAACGCCAAGTACCAGCCCGCCTGGGTGCCGCGCTACCTGTGCTTCCCCGCGGTCCGTGAGCTCCCGCGGATAGCGGTCGCCGTCCTGTCGGCCGAGGCGTTCCTGCCCGGTCCCGGCCGGCGGGCCCCGCTCACCCGGCCCGCCGCGGCACCGGCGGAGGCCCGCCGATGACGCTCACCGGCCTGCCGCTGTTGCTCGGCACCTGCGCCGCGGCCCTGTCGGCCGGCGCGTTCCTGGTGTGGTCGTGGAACCGCGGCAGCCGCCGGCGGCGGGTGCCCACCCGCGTGCTCAGCCTGCTGCTCAGCCAGGCCCTGCTGGTGCTCGCCGTCGGGCTGCTCTACAACCGCCAGGAACAGTTCTATCCCTCCTGGGCGGCACTGGCCGGGCAGACCGGCGCGCCGGCGGATGTCACCCCGGCCCGGACCGGCCGGCTGGACGCCTCGTTCGCGCGGGACCCGAGCGCGCTGTGGCAGCCACCCGGCTCGGCGGCATGGCAGCTCGCGGCGCCACCCCGGGTCACCGTCCCGGCCGGGTACGCGACCCGCCCGCTCGCGTACCCCGTCCTGCTCGCCCTGGGCGGCCGCCCGGCCGGCGCCGATCTGATCGAGGTCACGCTCTCCCCCGGCGCGCGCACCGGCTCGCTGGCCACGCTGCCCCGGCTGCTGGAGACCGATCTGCGGGCGACGCCGCGCGGCTGGGTCCTGGTCACCGCGGCCGCCCAGGTGCCGCTCGCCCGGCGGCTGGCGACCGAGCTCCCCGGCCGCTTCGCCGCGCTGGCGACCGTCGGCCCGACCCCGGCCGGCCCCGGACCGGCGATGCCGACGCGTACGTTCGCGACCTGGTCCGCCGCGACCAGCTGGGCCGTCGCCCAGAGCCCGCCCGCGCTCGCGTCCCCCCGCGTCCTGCCGACGGCGTTGCCGGCATGAGGATCGACGGGCTCCCGCTGCTGCTGACCGGCCTGGCCCTGGTGGTGTGTTCCGCGGTGGCTGTCGCGGTGCGCTGGGAGCGGTCCGGCCGGATCGTGCGGGCCGGTCTCGTCCTGGCCTGCACGCTGAGCCTGGTGGCCACGTCGGCGATGGAGCTGAACCGGCTCACCGAGGCCTACCCCAGCTGGACCGCGCTCGGCGGCGTACCGGAGGATGACTCGCCCGTCCCGCCGCAGCCCGCGGAATTCGTCTCGGGGCCCGGCGGCCGGATCGTCGAGATCACGGTGGCCGGCCGGGTCTCCCGCATGACCATGCCCGCCTACGTCTACCTGCCACCCGGCTACTCCTCGGGCCACGAGCGTTATCCGGTGATCGAGGCCCTGCACGGCTTCCCCGGGTCGCCGAAGAGCTGGTTGCGCCGTCTCGACGTGCGCCGGCACCTCGACCAGGAGATCGCCGCCGGCCGGATGGCCCCGGCCGTCGTGGTCTTCGCCTACCAGACGCCGGACCCGCTGGCCGACACCGAGTGCACCGACCTGACCGGCGGTCCGAAGGCGGAGACGTTCCTGACGGTGGACGTCCCGGCGGCGGTCCGGGCCGGCTTCCGGGTCCGGTCCGACGGCCCGGCCTGGGGCCTGGCCGGCTACTCGGCCGGTGGGTTCTGCGCCGCCGACCTGCTGCTGCGGCATCCGCGGCAGTACGCCGCCGCGGCCAGCCTGTCCGGGTACGCCTCGCCCGGCATCAAGGTCGGCGACAGCTCCGAGCTGACTACCCACAACGTCGCCTGGCGGCTGCGGCACCTCCCGCAACCCCGGGCCGGGCTGTATCTGGCGTACGCCGCCGACGACCCGCCGTCCCGCCGGGACGGTCGGACCATGGCCCGGCTGGCCCGCCCGCCGCTGTCGGTCACCACGGCCGTCGTGGCCCACGGCGGGCACAGTGACCCGGTGTGGCAGGCCATGGAGGCGCCCGCGTTCGACTGGTTGTCGTCGTGGCTCGCCCGTCCCGCGGTCACGCCGTGAGGGCGGTGCTCGCGGTGCTCGGCGCGCTGCTGCTGGGCGGCTGTGCCACGCCGCCACCGGCGCCGGGCCCGCCGGTCACCGTGGTCACCTTCGGCGACTCCGTCCCGGCCGGGACCGCTTGCCACTGCACGCCCTTCCCCGACCTGTACGCCCGGATGGTGTCCCCGGCGGCGGACTCGGAGAACCTGGCCGAGGCCGGTGCGACCTCGGCCGACGTGCGGCGCACGCTGAGCGGGGCGCGTGCCCGGGACGCCGTACGACGGGCGGCCGTCGTGCTGGTCATGGCCGGGGCCAACGATGTGGCCGCGGCGCTCGACGACGATGACGCGTACGCGGCGCCCGTCGCGCAGGTCGGCCGGAACGTGACGGCCGTGCTGCGATCGGTGCACGAGCTGCGGCCGGGCGTACCGGTGCTGGTGTTCGGCTACTGGAACGTCGTGGAGGACGGGGTCGCCGCGGGCGACGACGACAGCCGGCGCTCGGCGGCCGTGGCCGCAACGGCTGCCTGCGATCAGGCGTTACGCGAGGCGGCGGCCGCGGCGGGCGCCACCTACGTCGACACGCTGCCGGTGTTCAAGGGCGGCACCGGAACCGGCGACCCGACCTCGCTGCTCGCCGCCGACGGGGACCACCCGAACGCCGCCGGGCACGAGGCCATCGCGTCCGCGGCGTACGCGGCTGCTCACTGACCGGTCAGCCGGCGCAGGGCCACCTTGGCGAACTTGCCGGTGGCGGTCTTGGGGATCTCGGCCACGAAGCGGAACTCGTCGGGCACCCACCACGAGGCCACCCGGCCGGCGAGGTGGGCCCGCAGGTCCTCGGCGGTGAGGGCCCGGTCCGGCGCGACGACCACGCACGCCAGGGGACGCTCACCCCACCGCTGATCCGGTACGGCGACGACGGCGGCCTCGAGCACGTCCGGGTGCGCCATGATCTCGTTCTCCAGCGTGACCGACGAGATCCACTCGCCGCCCGACTTGACGAGGTCCTTGGTCCGATCGACGATCCGCAGGTGGCCGTCGGCGTCCATCGTGGCGATGTCGCCGGTGCGCAACCAGCCGTCGGCGGTCAGGTTCGCCTCGCCGGCCCCCGCGCCGAAATAACCGGCCGCGACGGTCGGCCCGCTGACCTGCACCTCCCCCGGAGCGCTGCCGTCATGGGCGACGATGGTGCCGTCCTCGCCGACGAGCCGGACCTCGGTCAACGGGACCGGACGGCCGGGCGAGCAGAGCACCTCGCGTCGCGCGGTGGCGTCGAGCCCGTCGTGGATCGTCGCGAGCCGCGCGCAGGTGACCAGCGGGCTGGTCTCGGTCATCCCCCACGAACTGCTCAAAGTGACACCGGCGGTCTCCTCGTACTCCCGGGCCAGGGAGACCGGCAGGGCGCTGCCGTCGCTGACGGTCATCCGCAGCGCGGAGAGGTCGAGGCCGGGCAGCAGGGGCTCCAGAGCGCGCCAGATCGCCGGTACGGCCGCGGTGAACGTGACCCGGTGCCGGGTGAGCATCGCCGCGAGGGCGTCCGGGCTCATCCGCGGACCCGGCAGCACCAGCTCGGCCCCGGCCATCGCGGCGGCGTACGGCAGGCCCCAGGCGTTGACGTGGAACATCGGCACGATCGGCAGGACCACGTCACGCTCGCTGATCGCGAAGCTGTCGGCCGCGAGCAGCGCCATGGTGTGCAACACGACGGACCGGTGGCTGTAGAGCACGCCCCTGGGCCGGCCGGTCGTGCCCGAGGTGTGGCAGAGGCCGGCGGCGTCGTCCTCGGCGACGACGGCCGGGGCCACCGGCTGCGACACCCGCGCGAGAAGCTCCTCGTAGCCGAGCACCCGGGCGTCGTCCGGGATCGGCTCGTCGCCGCCGTCGTCCATGACCACGACATGCCGCACGGCCGGCGCCGGCCCGATCACCGGCCACACCGTGGGCAGCAGGGACCGGTCGACGAACAGGACGTCGTCGGCCGCGTCGGCCAGGATGCCGGTCAGCTCGGCGGCGAAGAGGCGGTGGTTGAGCGTGTGCAGCACCCGTCCCGCGCTCGGCACCGCGAAGTAGAGCTCCAGGTGACGCTGGGAATTCCACCCGAAGGTCCCGACCCGGGCGCCGGGCGGCACTTCGAGCAGGTCGAGGACGCCGGCCAGCCGCCGGGCCCGGGCGACGACCTCGCCCCAGGTGGCGGTGACCTCGCCGGCCGCGGTGGCGGTGACCACCCGGTTGCGCGCGAAGAGTCCCTCGGCGCGGCGCATCAGCATGCCGACGTCGAGAGCCCGGTCCTGCATCAGGCCGCGCATGGCTCAGGCGGCCGGGACGTCGACGCGGATCGCGAGCAGGCGCGCCTCCGTCGCGGCTTTGCGGGCCTCGTCGTGGAAGTCCGGCGCGGCGCACGCGTACAGGGTGCGGCCGTCGGACCCGCCCAGGCCGCAGGCGTAGACCGGGGTGCCGGGACGGATCTCGTCGGTGATCGTGCCGCCCTCGGTCACCCGGATCAGGCGGCTGCCGGTCGCGTCGGCGATCCACAGCGCGCCCTCGGCATCGAGACAGGCACCGTCTCCGGCGACGGTCAGCGTGGGCAGCGTCTTCTCCAGTGAGCGGTCGGTGGGCAGCGGCCCGAACTCGGCCCACACCCGGCGGTTGGTGAGCCGGCCGTCGGCGGTGAGGTCGAAGGCGCTGACCCGGTCACCGAAGGTCTCCACGACCAGCAGGACCCCGTCGGCGGTGATCGCGCTGCCGTTGGGGAACCACAGGTCGTCGGCGACCTCGGTGACGGTGCCGTCCGGGTCGACCCGGTGCAGCGAGGTCGGCTCGATCGGGGCGCCGGCCATCAGGTCGAAACCGAAGTTGCCCACGTACGCGCGGCCCCGGGCGTCCACGCACATGTCGTTGGCGAGGCCCTCTGCGTACGGGGAAAGGTCGGCATGGGTGACCAGCGTGCCGTCCTGCTCGCGGCGCAGCACCCGGCGCTCGGTCATGGCGACGATCAACAGCCGTCCGTCGGGCAGCCAGCCCAGCCCGGACGGCTGTCCCGGCACCTCGGCCTCCACGCGCAGGTCCGAGCCGTCCTCGGCGGCCGACGAGACGCGGTAGCCGTAGAAGTCGGAGAACCAGATCCGGCCGTCGTGCCAGCGGGGCGCCTCCAGGAAGTGGGCGTCCGAGACCACGGTGGTGGGTGAGTCACTCATGCTGTGCTCCTTCGCTGGGGTCCACGACAATCCTCCGCCGGCGGGGGCGCTCATTCCACCAGGGCCGAATACACCAGCTGACTCAACTGCTGGCGCAGGGGGTAGGTGCTCGACGGCATGAGCTGCGTGAAGAACATCGCGGTCACCCGATCCACCGGGTCCACCCAGAAGGAGGTGCTCGCGATCCCGCCCCAGAAGAACTCGCCGGCGTTGTTCGAGGAGCGGCCGGGCACCGTGTCCCGGGTGACGGCGAAGCCCAGACCGAAGCCCACCCCGGCCAGCGACGTCTCGGCGAAACCGCCGGTCGACAGGGCGGCGAGGTCCTGACCGCCGGGCAGGTGGTTGCGGGTCATCAGCCGTACGGTGCGGCTGCCGAGGACCCGCCGGCCGTCGAGCTCACCGCCGTTCAGCAGCATCTGGGTGAAGCGGTGGTAGTCGGCGGCGGTACAGATCAGCCCGTGACCACCGGCGCGCAGGGCGGGCGGTCGCAGAGCCTGCCGGCCCATCTCCTCGGCCGGCACCGGCCGGCCGGTGCCGGGGTCGGCGGTGTAGAGCACGGCGAGCCGGGCGGCGTCGGCCTCCGGCACCTGGCGTCGCGCCTCGGTCATGGCCAGCGGGGCGAAGACCCGTTCGCGCAGGACGGTGTCGAAGTCCTGCCCGGCCACCACTTCGACGAGCCGGGCCAGCACGTCGGTGGCGACGGAGTAGCCCCAGGCGGTGCCCGGCTGGAACAGCAACGGCAGAGCGGCGTACCGGTCGACTGTCGTGGCGAGATCCAGGTCCGGGTCCGCCAGGTCGAAACCGGCCTCACGGTACAGCCGGTCGACCACCGAGGTGTGCAGGAAACCGTAGGTCAGCCCGGCGGTGTGGCTCAGCAGATGCCAGATCCGGATGGGCTCCACGGCGGGCACCGTGTACGGCTTGAGCGCGGAACCCCTGTCGTACACCCGCATGTCGGCGAAGGCGGGCAACCACCGGCTGATCTCGTCGGTCAGCTGGAACCGGCCCTCCTCCCACAGGGACATCGCCGCGACCGACGTGATCGGCTTGGTCATCGAGAAGATGCGCCACAGCGTGTCGTCCTCGACCGGCGTGCCGGCCGCCAGGTCCCGGTGCCCGTGGACGCTGCTGTGGGCGATCCGGCCGTGCCGGGTCACGACGATCTGCCAGCCGGGGAGCAGGCCGTCGTCGACGTACCGGCGGAAATGGCGGTCGATCCTTCGCAGGCGGTCGGGGTCGAAACCTGCGGTGCTCATGTGCTCACCTGCTCACCGCGCCGGCGAGGGCGGGAACGGCGGGTCCGGGCGGCACACCGTGCCCGGTGCGGGTGGTCTCGCGGTCAGCAGGTAGTGGCTCACGTGCGCATCCACACAGGCATTGCGCTGCAGGTGGAAGGCAACGTGTCCCCAGCCCGCGTAGGACAGCAGCCGCGAGTTCGGCAGCAGCCGGGCGGCACCGACGGCGCCGGCGTAGGGGGTGGCCGGGTCGAAGTAGTTGCCGACGATCAGCACGGGCGCGGCTGTCGGGGTGGTCCATGGCCCGTGGTAGCTGTCCTGGCCGGCGCTGGTGGGCCAGGAGCGGCACTGGCTCCACACCCAGGTGTAGATGCGGCCGAAGTAGCCGTACCGCCGCTCGGCGCGGTCCGCGGCGTTCTGCCAGGTGCGGAAGGAGCGGGGGTTGACCGTGTCCGAGCAGGCCACGCCCGGCTTGCCCTCCACCTCGTTCAGATACATCTCCTGCTTCCGGCCCTTCTCCCCCGCCGGGCTCTGCTGGCCCGCCGGGCTCTTGTCCGGCGTTGAGCCGGCAGTTGCCCGTGGGACCGTCGACGACAGCTGTCGCTCCACATTCGACAGCAAGGATCCCAGGCCGGGCCAGCTCGCCGCGTTGAACATCGCTCCCAGCGCGGTGCCGATCAGATCGTTGTAGCTCAAGGTCCTCGGCCGCCCGGTGGAAGCATCGACCATCGTCACCGGGCCCGCCCTGAGCTTGCCGGCCAGCCGGGCGAAACGGGCGCTCGACCGCCCGGAGAAGGCGCAGGCAGCGCCGGCCGCGTCACAGACCCGGAAGAACTCGTCCAGAGTCCGGCCCGCGCCGTCGGCGGCGGCCATCCGGGACGCGGTCGGTGTGGTCCGGGCCGCGCCGCCGGGGCCCTGGGTGGCCACCACCGGGTCGATCACGCCGTCGATCACCAGGGCGCGGAAGCGGGCCGGGAACAGGTTGGCGTAGGTCTGCCCGAGCAGTGAACCGTAGGAATATCCGAGGTAGGTGAGCCTCCTGTCGCTCAGGTGAACCCGAAGCCGGTCGAGGTCCCGGGCGACGTCCGCGCTGGACATGTGGTCGAGGATCGCGCCGCCGTGCCCGGCGCACGCGGCTGACAGTTTGTCGTCGGCCTGCCGCCAGGCGCGCTCCTCGGCCGGCGTCTCCGGATAGAGGAACGGCGCCCGATCGGCCCGGGCCTGCGCGGCGGTGTCATAGCACCGCAGCGCGGTGCTGCCGGCCAGACCGCGCGAGTCGAAGCCGACGATGTCGAAGCGGGCCCGCAGCTCGGCCGGCAGGTCCCGGAAGGTGGCCTGGACGAAGGCGACCCCGGAGAGACCGGGTCCACCGGGGTTGACCACCAGGGAACCGATCCGCCGGGCCGGATCGGTGGCGCGCATCCGGGTCAGCGCGATGCTGATCTGCTCACCGCGCGGCCTGTCGTAGTCCAGCGGCACGGGGACGGTGGCGCATTCGAAGCCGGCCGCGCACGGCGTCCAGCGGACCGCGCCCGGACCGGCGAAGGCGGGCGCGGCCAGACCGGCGAGCGCGGCAGGCGCGGGCGCAGCGGGCGCAGCGGGCGCAGCGGCCAGGATCAGGGCACCGAGGGCACTGCCGACCACTATCTGACGGATCATGACTGGGCCGGCTCGGCCAGGGTCTTATCCGCCACGGCGGGCGCACCGTCAGCCGGCGCCTTCTCCCGCCGGATAGCCAGGGCCAGCACGGGCACCAACGCGAGACCCACACACGCTGCCCCGGCGATCACGTAGTACGGGGCGAACAGACTGCCGGTGGCGTCCTCGATGCGGCCGTACACGAAGGGTCCGACGAAGCCGCCGGTGATGCCCAGCGTGTTGATGAACGCCAGGCCCGCCGCCGCCAGCAGCCCCGACATCCGCGACATGGCGACGGACCAGAACAGCGGCAGGGTGCCGAGGGCGAAGAAGCTGGACAGGAAGATCAGCGCGACCCGCCAGACCGCGTTGGTGGACAGCAGGAAGCCGGTCATGATGAGCAATGTGGCGCTCGCGCAGATGCCGATCAGCAGCACCTCGTGGCCGTACCGGCGCTTGAGCCAGGGGAAGAGCAGCACGCCCGCCAGGCCCGCGATGCCACCGCTGCCGGCCACGACTCCGATCAGGAACGGGCTCTCCAGCCCGAGTGCCTGCAGCACGGCCGGGAAGTTGAAGCCCACGCCGGAGCTGATCGCCTGGTTGACGAAGTAGATCGCGGCGAGCACGAGGATCACCGGGCGGCCGAAGGCCAGCCGCAGGTTGCCGCGCACCCGGGTCGCCGAGGGTGCGTCGTTGCCGACGGCCCGCTCGGACAGCACGGCCGCCTCCTGCGGCGTGAGCCACTTCGCGTCTCCCGGCCGGTCGGGCAGGGTGAACCAGACCAGTCCGCCGACCAGGATGGTGACGAGCCCTTCGACCAGGAACATCCACTGCCAGCCGTGCAGGCCGCCGGCGCCGTCCAGTTCCATGAGGGCGCCGCCCATCGGCGAGCCGATGAAGATGGCGATGCAGGGTGCGGTGTAGATCAGGCCCACCATCGTGACGCGGTGCTTCTGGGAGAACCAGAGCGTCACCATGTACATCAGCGCCGGGAAGAGGCCCGCCTCGGCCGCGCCGAGCAGCAGGCGGAGCACGTAGAACGACGCCTCGTTCTGCACGACCATCATGGCGGCGGAGACCGCGCCCCAGCTGATCGCGATCCGGGTGATCCACACCCGCGGACCGACCCGGTACAGCACCAGATTGCTCGGCACCTCGAGCAACGCGTAGCTGACGAAGAACAGACCGGCGCCGAGTCCGTAGGCGGCCGCGCTGATCCCGATGTCGGCCTCCAGCGCCGTCTTCGCGAGGGCGACGTTGGTCCGGTCGACGTAGGACATGAAGTAGGCGATACCGATGATCGGCAGCAGCCGGACCATCGCTTTCCTGGTGGCCGGCTCGTGCAGTGCGGCCCTGGCGTCCATCATGCGATGCCTCCGCGTAAGCTCGCTGATCAGGCATACTACTGAGTATTACGTTATGACCATCGATGTATTGTGTCAACGGTCACAGTCGCGACCGGACCGGATAGGCTGGCCGCGGACCTGGAGGTGCCCCCTTGAGCGCGACCCCGGAAGTGGCCGCCGACGTCCGCGCGAAGATCCTCGACGCGGCGGCCGAGGCGTTCATGCGCAACGGCTTCGCCGGCACCACGATCGACGACATCGCCCGTGTCGTGCGGGCCACCAAGGGCCTGATCTACTACCACTTCCGGTCGAAGTTCGACATCTTCCTGGCGGTCTACGGCGAGGGCATGCGCCGGGTCCGGGAACGCGTCGAGCCGCACACCGCCGGGCCCGGAACGGCCCGTGACCGGCTCGTGGCCATGTCGATCGCCCACCTGCTCAACCTGATGGAGGCCCTGGCCTACCACCACGTCGTCCACCAGGCCGTACGCGGTGAGGTGTCGGCGGCCCTGAAGGCGCGCCAGATCGAGGCCCTCAAGGACCTGAACCGGCTCCGCAGCGACTACGAGCGGATGTTCCACGCCGCCGTGGTCGCGGGGATCGCGGACGGCTCACTGCGGCCGGTGGACCCGGGCCTGGCCGCCCGGACCCTGCTGAGCAACCTCAACGCGGTCGACATGTGGTACCGCCGGATCGACGGCCAGAGCGCCGACGAGGTGCACGACCTCGCCGTCCGGATCGTCGACCTGCTGATCGGCGGGCTCGCCGCCTGAGGCCGGCCGCGCTCAGTCCAGAATCCTCGCCAGACCGGCCAGATCGACCCTCACCTGATCGCCGTCGGGCACCTGCGACGTGGCCCGGAAGAGCTGCTCGTAGAACCGCATGCCCTTGACATCCACGGCGGGCCGAACGTTGTCCACGGTGAAGTCGCCACCCAGAACGAACGGTACGACGGGGAACAGCCTCTCACCGGGCTCGAGCGGCCGGTGCCGCGTCTGCCACTCGTGCGCCAGGGGATGGCCGGTCATCACCTCGAAGTCGCCGAGCAACCGGGTCGCCCACTCCTCGATCGTCGCCGCGAGCGGCTCCACCTCGCCGGACGAAGCCGTTCTTCCGCTCGAACAGCGGTGCCAACAGTGGCGGTAGTCGCTCGGCCGCGGAGCCGACAGCCCCGGCGGACAGGCTCGGGGATCCGGCTGAGATCAGCTTCTCCAGCCTCTGCCCCGCGTCACTCCATCCCGATCATGTCCCGCGACGCCCCTGAAGACGGAGCCAAGTCCCGCATCAGGCGGACCTGAGACCGTCGGCCGCCGGCCGCCGGCCGTTCCACGATACGGCCAGAGGATCAGGGACTATTCAGACCATGAGCGGCTCACTGTTCGCGACCAGCGATCTGCACGTGTCGTACGCCGAGAACCGGGCGGTGGTCGATCGCCTGCGCCCGGAGTCGGACGACGACTGGCTCATCGTGGCCGGCGACGTGGGTGACCTGTTCGGCGACATCGAACGCACCCTGCGCCTGCTGAGGGAGAGGTTCAGCACAGTCATCTGGGCCCCGGGAAACCATGAGCTCTGGACGCTCCCCAGCGATCCGGTCACGCTGCGCGGCGAGGAACGGTATCGCGCGCTGGTGCGGATGTGCCGCGACAACGGCGTGCTCACCCCTGAGGACGACTACGCGGTCTGGCCGGGTGCGGACGGGCCGGTCCTGGTGGTGCCGCTGTTCCTGCTCTACGACTACTCGTTCCGGGTGCCGGGCGTGACGTCCAAGGAAGAGTCGTTGAAGCTGGCGTACGAGGCCGGGGTCGTGTGCACCGACGAGGTGCTGCTGCATCCGGACCCGTACCCGGACCGGGAGTCGTGGTGCTGGGCCCGGCTGGGCGAGACCCGCAGCCGGCTCGACGCCACGGATCCCGCGCTGCGCACCGTACTGGTCAGCCACTGGCCGCTGGTCCGGCAGCCGACCGACGTGCTGTGGTATCCGCAGTTCGCGCAGTGGTGCGGCACGGACCGCACCGCCGACTGGCACCTGCGGTACCGGGCCGCCGCGGCCGTCTACGGCCACCTGCACATACCCCGCACGACGCACTACGACGGCGTGCGGTTCGAGGAGGTCTCGCTGGGCTATCCGCGCGAGTGGCAACGGCGGAGCAGCGACCCGGCCCCGATGCGCCGGATCATGGGGGCGCGATGACCGAGATTCTGCTGCCGAGGTCGGTGGTGGCGGTGGAGGCGTTCACCGACGTCCCCGGCGAGCCACCGTTCCCCGGCGAGGACGATCTCATCGCCCGGGCGGTGCCGACGCTGCGCAGTGAGTTCATCACGGCCCGGCGCTGTGCCCGGGAGGCACTCGGCCGCCTCGGCCACCCACCGGCGCCGCTCCGGCCCGGTCCGCGCTGCGAGCCGCAGTGGCCGCCCGGCGTCGCCGGCAGCATCACCCACTGCACCGGCTACCGCGCTGCCGTCGTCGCCCGCACGGGTGACCTGGCCGCCGTCGGCATCGACGCCGAACCCCACGGTCCCCTGCCGCCGGACGTGGACGCGTCGGTGACCGTCGCCGAGGAGCGGGAGATGCTGGGCCGGCTCGCCCGTACCGCCCCGTCGATCCACTGGGACCGGCTGTTGTTCAGCGCCAAAGAGGCGATTTACAAGGCCTGGTATCCGCTGACTCACCGGTGGCTGGGCTTCGAGGACGCCCGGCTGTCCATCGACCCGGCCGCGCGGGCGTTCACCGGCCACGTCCTGGTCGACGGCACCCGCCGGGACGGCGGCCCGGCTCTGACTGAGGTGCGCGGTCGCCATCTGGTCGCCGCCGGGCTCGTGCTGACGGCTGTGACCGTCACCGGTACGGCGTAGGTTCAGCGCATGCGCCTGCTGGCTGGTACGGCCCTGTCCCCCGCGACGGCCGACGACACGATCCGGGTCGGTACGGTCACACTCTCGCCGGAGCGGCTGCTCGCCTGTGCGAACGCGGTGGCCGACGACATCCGTGGTGAGCCGGTCGTGGCGGTGCACGCCACCGCGAGCGCCGAGACCGTGGTGGCGGTCGTCGGGGCGATGCTCGCCGGGGCCGCGGTCGTCCCGGTGCCACCGGACTCCGGGCCGCGGGAACGGACGCACATCCTGCGCGACTCCGGGGCGACGCTGCTGCTCGCCGCCGGCCCGGACCCGGCCGCCGGGATCCGCGTCCGTCAGGTTGACCTGAACCGGAGCTCGGACAACCGGCACCCGGAGCCGAAGCCGGAGCAGGCCGCCCTGATCATGTACACGAGCGGCACCACCGGCCCGCCGAAGGGTGCGGTGCACTCGCACCGGGCGCTCGAAGCCGGCATCGACGCCATGGCCGACGCCTGGGACTGGCATCCCGACGATCTTCTGCACGGCCTGCCCCTGTTCCACGTGCACGGCTCGTCCTCGGCGTGCTCGGCGCGCTGCGGGTCGGCTGCCGCCTGCACCACACCGGACGGCCCGACCCCGAGGCGTACGCGGCCGCGGCCGGCACGATCTACTTCGGCGTACCCACCGTCTGGTCCCGGGTGTGCGCCCAGCCGGCCGTGGCCGGGCGCCTGCGCTCCGCCCGCCTGCTGGTCTCCGGCAGCGCCGCCCTGCCGACCCCGCTGTTCGCGCGCATGCAGGACCTGACCGGCCACCGCCCGGTCGAGCGCTACGGCATGACCGAGACGCTGATCACCCTGAGCAACCGCGCCGACGACCCGGCGCGCGAGGCCGGCCTGGTCGGCACGCCCGTCGCCGGGGTCGAGGCCCGGGTGGTCGGCGAGGACGGGTCCACGCTGCCGGCCGACGGCGAGTCCATCGGCGAGCTGTGGGTGCGCGGCCCCATGCTCTTCGACGGCTACCTGGGCCGGCCCGAGGTCACCGCGCAGTCGCTGGACGCCGACGGCTGGTTCCGGACCGGCGACATCGCCCGCACGACGCCGGGCGGCGCGTACCGCATCGTCGGCCGCCGGTCCACCGACATGATCAAGAGTGGCGGTTACCGGATCGGCGCCGGCGAGGTCGAGGACGCCCTGCTCGCCCATCCGGCGGTCCGCGAGGCGGCGGTGCTCGGCACCCCGGACGACGACCTCGGCCAGCAGGTCACCGCGTTCGTGGTGGCCGAGGCGGTGACCGCCGGGGAGCTCGTCGACTTCGTGGCCCGCACGCTGTCGGCCCACAAGCGACCGCGGCAGGTCAGGTTCGTCGAGGCGCTGCCCCGCAATGCGATGGGTAAGGTCCAGAAACACCTGCTGAAGTCTTGAAAGGGCCGCGATGACCCGCACCGACGACGACGTCACCCTCGACGCGGCGGTGGACCCGCTGGTCCTCGCCCTGGACATCGGGTCCACCGCCACCCGGGGCGGCGTGCACGACGCGTCGGGCCGGCGGGTCCACGGCCTGCAGCACAAGGTGCCGCACGCCTTCACGGTCGCGCCGGACGGCACCTCGGTCATCGATCCCGACCAGGTGACCGCGGAGGTCGAGCAGGTGCTCGCCGCGGTGACCGGCGACCCGCGGCTGGGGACGCGCATCGCCGGTGTCGCGATGGACACCTTCGCCGCCTCGCTGATCGCGGTCGACGCCGCCGGGCGCGCGCTCACCCCGTGCCTGACCTACGCCGACTCCCGCAGCTCCGGCGAGGTCGCCGCGCTGCGCCGGGAGCTCGACGAGCACGCCGTGCAGCAGCGCACCGGCACCCGCCTGCACACCAGCTATCACGCCCCGCGCCTGCGCTGGCTGGCGGCCACGCAGCCGCGGATCGTCGCTGAGGCCGCCGCCTGGTGGTCCCTGGGTGAGTATGTCTGGGCCCGGCTGATCGGGCAGCCGCTCGCCGGGACGTCCACGGTGGCGTGGACCGGCCTGCTCGACCGGCGCACCGGTGAGCTCGACGCCGAGCTGCTCGCCGCCGCGGGCATCGTCCCCGGCCAGCTGTGCCCGCCGCGGGACATGACCCAGCCGGCATCTCCGGCCGCCCCGGGGCGCTGGCCGGCCCTCGCCCGGGCCGTGTGGTTCCCGGTCATCACCGACGGCTTCGCCAGCAACGTCGGAGCCGGGGCGACCGACGCCACGGTGCTCACCGCGGCGACCGCCACCAGCGGTGCCCTGCGGGTGCTGCTCGACGGCCCGGCCGATCCCCTGCCGTTCGGCTTGTGGAACTACCGGGTCGACGCGGGCCGCACGCTGCTCGGCGGGGCGATCAACGACGTCGGTCGCGCCGTCAGCTGGGCCGAGAGCACGTTGCGCCTCAGTCCGGCGCTCGGGGCCGTCCTGACCGCGCCGCCCAGCGACGCCACGCCGCTCGTGCTGCCGTATCTCACCGGTGAACGAGCGCCCGGCTGGGTCGGCGGGGCCCGCGCGGTGCTGACCGGGGTGTCGGCGGCCTCGGATGCCGACACCATGTTCCGCGGGATCGTCGAGGGCGTGGCCATGACCTACGCCCGCGTCGTCGACGAGCTGAATCCGGCCGCCCCGGGGGTGCTGGAGGTCGCGGCGGCGGGCCGGGTCAGCAACGACCAGCCCGAGTGGCTCCAGGTCCTCGCCGACGTGCTCGGGCGACCGGTCACGCATGTGACCCGGCGCCGCGCTACGCAGCGCGGCACGGCCCTGCTGGCGCTCGACGTGCTCGCCCCGGACGTGCCGCGCGCGCCCCGGACCACCGGGGCGACGTACGAGCCCAGAGCGGCGCACGCCGAGCACTACGCGGATCGCCGCGCCCGGTTCGCCGAGGTGTACGACGCACTCGTGCGCGACTGAGGGACCCTCCTCAGGAGTCCGCGTAGCGCGTGGGCGGCAATCAGAGGAACTGGCTGCGGTAGGTCTCGGCCAGTTCCCCGGCGCGGCGGCGCTGGTCGGCGAGTTCGTCGTCCGACAGCTGCGGCGGGGGCGCGTCCCAGCCGTCGACGATGGTGCCGACCTTCGTGAAGTACTCCTCCTGGCCGGCCGGGGTGCACATGCACAGCATCCGGGCCGGTGCGCCGGAGGTGTTGCGGAAGTTGTGCGGCGCGTTGGCCGGGATGTTGACCGTGGAGCCGGCCTTCACCACGTGCTTCTCGCCGCGGAAGGTGAACTCGATCTCTCCTTCGAGGATCGTGAACATCTCCTCGAAGTCGTGCCGGTGCGGCGGCGGGCCGCCGCCGTCGGGGACGCGCATGTCGATCAGGCAGTACCGGCCGGCGGTCTGCTCGCCGGTGATCAGCATGGCGTACGTGTCGCCCACCAGGGACACGAACGTCGTGGCGGAGTCGTCAGAGCTTGCCACGGTCAGCGACCGGGCCGGATCGTCGTCGGGAATCATCGTGGGCCTCTCGTCGGTCTCAGACGGTGATGGTGATCTTGCCGCTGGGCAGGGTGCCGGCGGCGGCCCGGGCGTGCAGGGCGGGCAGGCCGGCCAGCGGGACCCGCTCGGCGACGGCGATGTGCAGCCGGCACGCGTCGACCTGGCTGACCAGCTGCGCGAGCTGATCGGGGTCGCTGCGGACGAACAGGTTGATCCCGGCCACGCCGCGCTTGTCGTCGGAGGGCGCGGGCATCCACACGGTCGTGTTCACCAGGGTGCCGCCGTCGCGGATGAGGGTGACGAGCGCGCTGAGCTGCGCGGGGTCGACCGGGGCGAGGTTGAGCGCGACGTCGACCGGCTCGGTGACCGCGGCGATGACGTCGGTGCTGGTGTGGTCGATGACCTGGTCGGCGCCGGCGGCCTCGACTTGCTCGCGGCTGCTCGGGCTCGCCGTGGCGATGACGTGGGCGCCGGCGCTCTTGGCCAGCTGGACGGCGTAGCCGCCGACCGCTCCACCGGCGCCGTTGATCAGCACGCGCTGTCCGGCGGTCAGCTCGGCGTGCTCGAACAGCGCCTGCCAGGCGGTCAGACCGACCGCCGGCAGTGCGGCGGCATCGGCCAGCGGGACGGTCGTGGGCGCCGCCGCCAGAACCTCGGCGGGTGCGATCACGTACTCGGCGGAGGCGCCGGCCTCGGTCATGGGCAGGAAGCCGATCACCTGGTCGCCGACCGCGACGTTGTCGACGCCCGCGCCGAGAGCGTCGACGGTGCCGGCCACGTCGATGCCCGGGGTGTGCGGCAGGGCGACGGGGATCGGGCCCTGCATGTTGCCGCCGCGGATGTTCGCGTCGACGCCGTTGAACGTGGTCGCGGCCACCCGCAGCCGGACCTGCCCGGCGCCCGGGACGGGCTGCTCGACGTCCTCGTACCGCAGGACGTCCGGGCCGCCGAACTCGTGGAAACGTACTGCCTTCATGGCTGATCCTCACCTTCCGCATTTGCTTCGATTTCGAAGCACTCCCTGACCATAACGGTGCTTCGAATTCGAAGCAAGAAGATGAGGTGTGACCGAGCCGACAGGACGTCTCCTGCCGACCACCCTGCGCCACGCTCCGGGCCGCACGCCAGGGCCCGCGGTGCTCACTGCTGCTCAGCAGTGCTCACGCAGGTGATGAACCGGACCGCCGATCAGGTCAGCCGGCGCAGCAGGTGCTCGACGAGCCGCTCCTTGGCCAGGCCGAGATGCCGCCGGTACGTGCCGTACGGCACGCCCAGCCGCCGGGCGGCCGCCTGGTGGGTACGCGAGGCCGAGAGGTACGTCGCGGTGAGCGCCTCGTACGCCTTCACACCCGCCGGATCGACCGGCAACGCGTCGGCCGCGGCCATGACGACAGCGCGCAGGTCCGCCACCGGATCGGGCGAACCCGGCGGCACGAGACGCGACTGCAGCAGCACGCTGGTCGCGAACTCCCGTGGTACGTGCCACGTTCGCAGCGCCTCCTCCACCGCCTCCACCAGCGCGTCCCGCGACAGGTCGTCGCCGGCGGAGGCCGCGTCGGTCCAGCCGGCCGCGGGCACGACCCCGGTCCGGGCCCGGTCCTGCACCCACTGCTCCACCGGCTGCCGCCGCCAGTCCCGGCCGAAGACGTGCTGCTCCCGCCCGCCGACGTCCGCGACCACGACCTCCTGCAAACCGGCGCTGCCGAGGTAGCCCCGGACCCGATCGGCGTCCTCGACGACCGCGAAGCTCATCGCGCGCCCGCGGGCCCTCAGGTCGGCGGCAACGGCGCGCCGTCCGATCAGATCCAGGAACGGTGAGGGCCGCTCGACCCGGCCGGACTGCACCGCGAAGCGCCGGACGCTCAGGTGCTCACCCGGCCCCAGGGGAGCGGCCTTCTCCACGAAGTCCCACAGCGCCGCGATGACCGGATCAGCCGCCCGGTCCTCGGACAACGGCGCCTCCAGCTGCAGGAACGCCACGAACGCGACGGGGGCCGGCGAACCGGCGTACCGGTAGACGCGGAAGCCCTGGGGCTGCCGGCGCGCCCAGTGCGCGACCGCCGCCGCTGCCGGCCCCGATTCCCGCGCCATCCGCAGCACGGCGGGCACGTCGGCGGGGCGCAGCGGGGCGTCCTCGACCTGCGGGTGCGGCCGCCAGTCGTACGGGTCGTCCGGTCCGCAGTCGTCGCGGAACAGGAACATCCACTCCGCCACCCGCACCAGCGCGTCGTCCTCGGCGGCGCGCCGGACCTCGTGCAGGCAGGCGATCGAGACGCGTACGCGTACCTCCTCATAGCGCTCGGGATCCCGCCAGCGCAGGTCGGCCGCCAGGGTGGAACGCACCGCGTCATGCGGATGCAGCCCTTCCGGGGTGGCCTCGACGTAGGGCAACTGGCGCAGCCACGGGAAGACCACCGCGGCGTCCTCGTCACCCAGCACCGCGCGCAGCAGCGACTCGCGCGTGACGTACGCCTGCGCGACGACCTCCAGGGCCCGCCGGTGCGCGGGGCCCGGCAGGTCGCCCACCAGGCGCTCGACCAGGGTGGTCAGGACCTCGCCGGTGGGCTCCCAGGGCGCGCCGGCGGCGAGCACGGAGGCGCCGAGCGAGAGCGCGAGCGGGCTGCCGCCGGCGAAGGCCACCAGCGCGGGCCGGCGATCAGACGGCACGCCGCGCGCCGCGAGCAGGGCGTCGGACTGCGCGGCGTCGAGCGGCCGCACGACCAGCTCGGCGAACAGCGGCGCCCAGCCGGGATCCAGCGACCATTCGACGTCCGGGGCGACCCGGCTCGCCAGCACGACAACCGCACCCCGGGCCAGCCGCGGCAGAAAGGTGTCACGCAGCCAGGCCTCCAGCGGCTGGCAGCGCTCGAAGGTGTCGATGAGGAGCACGACGCCGGGTTCCTCGCACGCCACGGCCGCCGCTTCGGCCAGCCGGCGGGGGTCCGCGTCGAGATACCGGGCGTCGATGAGCACCACCCGCCGCCCGGCCGGCTCCGCCTGCCGGCCGGCGTAGCGCAGCAGCCAGGACTTGCCGATGCCGCCGGGCCCATGGAGGTACGCGACCAGCGGGGCATCCGCCGCCCCGGACAGCATCCGGTCCAGCACCGCCCGCTCCGCGTCCCGGCCCACCAGCGCCTCGGCCCGGGCCGCGGCCAGCCGGCCTTCCAGCGGTGTCGACCCCACGCATGTCCCCTCTCGTCAGGATCATCTTCCCTCGCCGAGGTCCTCGCCCCGCTCACGAAGCCCGCGCCACCGGCCGATAGGACAGATGTGGCCTCTAGCGTGAGGGATGAGTGATGGTACGGAAGCTGGCGGTCTGCTTCGCCGTGTTCCTGAGCGTGGCACTGGTGGGCAGTGTGGGCTATTACCTCGCGGAGACCGTCGAGGCTTCCCGGGTGAAGATCCTCGACGAGTTCGGCCTGCGGCCCCGCGACGGCGCCAATGCGATCGCCGGCACGCTGGGGGCCAGCGACAGCAAGACCCGGGCGGTGGGCGTCACCGCGTTCTCCGGCACCCCGGCCCAGCTGCGCCGGGACTCCGGCAAGCTGCTGGAGCAGCTCGGCACGCCCTGGTACGCCGTCCTGGAGGCCGACGGCACCGAGCTGGCCAGCTATCCCCCGTCCCACGAGGCCGTGGCGCGGCGCCTACCGGACGGCTCGGGACTCCGCATCGCGAAGCAGACCGGACGGCTCGCCTTCGGTGAGGTCGTGACGACCCCGAGCGGCGCGAGCGTGCCCGCCTTCCAGCCCTTCGCCGCGCCCGGCGGGATCCGGGTGCTCGTGGCTCCGGTCGCGGTCGAGGAGCTCTCGGCATTGTTCTCCAGCACGCTGAACTTGCCGAGTGTCAGTTCGTACCTGATCGACGGCGCCGGGCGGGTCATCACCTCGACCGGATCGGCCCGGCCGGCCACCGAGGCGCCGGAGGCGGCCCTGCTGTCGGCGCTGCGCAAGCAGAACGAGGGCGTCGTCGGCGACACCTATTTCTCCGCGGCGCCGGTGACCGGCACGGCGTGGCGAGTGGTCATGACGACGTCGAAGTCGGCCCTGCTCGCCCCGGTCCAGTCGACCGGCCGGGTCGCCTGGCAGATCTTCGGCGCCTTCAGCCTCGCCATGATCATGATTCTGCTGATCGGGGCGGTCGCGCTGCTCAGTTCCGCGCGGCTGGCCCGGTCCCGCCTGCACGACGCGCTCACCGGGCTGCCCAACCGGGCGCTGTTCATGGAGCGGGCCGAGAACGCGGTCCTGGACTGGCGGCGCCGGCGGCAGACCGGGGCCGACGGTGCCCTGGCCGCCCTCTTCCTGGACCTCGACGGGTTCAAGCCGGTCAACGACACGTACGGGCACGCCGTCGGCGACGAACTGCTCAAGCAGGTCGCTCTGCGCCTGGTCGACGCGACCCGCCCGGACGACTACGTGGGCCGGTTCGGCGGCGACGAGTTCGTGGTGCTGTGCCGCGGCGTGCGCACCGCCGACGACGCGGGTGCCGTCGCCGACCGCATCAGCGCGTACCTGGCCGACCCGTTCGTCATCGGCGACCGCACGATCACGATCGGCGTCTCCATCGGCATCGCCACCCTCGACGACCAGCACCAGGAGGCCGCGGCCCTGCTGCACCACGCTGACCTGGCGCTCTACCGGGCCAAGGGCAACGGCCGGGGACGGGTGGAGCAGTTCACCCCCGACATGGCCGACCAGCGCCCCTGACCGCGCCCGGACAGTGACCTTGACACTTTTGGCTAACAGCAGTAGCTTTTGGATAACGCAGTTAGCCAAGCCGTTGGAGAAGGTCATGACCGAGTACCTCAGCATCGCCGGTAACAAGATCGCTTACGACGTGACCGGCGAGGGGCCCCTGGTGGTCCTCGCGCACGGCATGGGCGACAGCCGCCACTCGTACCGGTTCGTCGCCCCCGCCCTGGTCGCGGCCGGATACCGGGTCGCGAACATGGACATCCGGGGCTGCGGGGACTCCAGTCCCGGCTGGGGCGGCTACAGCCGTACCGACATCGCCGGTGACCTGGTCGCGCTCGTGCGTCACCTCGGTGGCCCGGCCGTGATCATGGGGCAGTCGATCAGCGGCGGCGCCGCGACGATCGCCGCGGCCACGGCGCCGGAGCTGATCGCCGGGGTCATCGAGCTGGCGCCGTTCACCCGTACGCAGACGGCCTCGCTGGGCGGGCTGCTGCGGGTGAAGCGCTACCGGACCGGATCCGTCCAGCTCGGCCTGACCATGGCCCTGGGCAGCCTGCCGGCCTGGAAGAAGTACCTCGACGTGGCGTACCCGGCCAAGCCCGCCGACTGGGCCGGTGAGCTGGCGCGGATCGAGACCACGATGAGCGGGCCCGGCCGCATGAAGGCCCTGCAGGCCATGTGCAAGACCAGCCCGGCCGACGCCGGCGCGCGGCTGCCCGACGTCCGGTGCCCGGTGCTGATCGTCATGGGCAGCCTCGACCCCGACTGGGCCGACCCCCGCGCCGAGGGCGAGAAGATCATCGCCGACCTGCCGGCCGGGCTCGGGCAGCTGGCGGTCATCGAGGGCGCCGGCCACTACCCGCACGCCCAGACCCCGGACGAGGTCGTCGCGCTGTCGCTGCCGTTCCTCGCCCGGACGCTGACCAATGCCTAGGGCCGGACTCGACCGGGCCACGGTCACCGCCGCCGGCGCCGACCTGGTCGACGAGGTCGGCTTCAGCGGGCTCAGCATGGGTCTGCTGGCCGAACGGCTCGGCGTCCGGACGCCGTCGCTCTACAAGCATGTCGCCAGCCAGGCCGACCTGGCCCACGGGATCGCCGTGCTGTCCATGAACGAGCTCGCGGACACCATCCGCGACGCCACGCAGGGGCGATCCGGCCGCGAAGCCCTCGTCGCCGGCGCCCAGACGATGCGCTCGTGGGTGCTGGCCCACCCCGGCCGGTACGCGGCGGGCAACGTCGCCGCCGTCAGGGGGCCCGACGACCCCTTCATCCCGGCCGTCCAGCGGGTGCTGGCCTCGTGGACCGCCATGCTGCACGGCTACCAGCTGGACCCCGACCAGGAGATCCACGCCCTGCGGATGCTGCGCAGCATGCTGCACGGATTCGCGACCCTGGAAGCCGCCGGCAGCTTCCAGATCGCCGCCGACGTCGATGTCAGCTTCACCTGGATGCTCGACTTCATCGACCACGGCCTCAGGGTGCACCGGGCCGAGGCTTCACCTCTCCTGAGCGGCCGTTGATCAAAGCTCGCGAAGTCTTGCCCGATCCTGCCGGTGCCCGCGCCAGGAGTGCCGCAGCGCGCATGAGCCGATATACCGTGCCCGGCAGCAGGTGACCGGCAACGACAGGCGCGTGAGGTATGTGTGGCCCCCATCGGACTCTTCGGACGCCACGCTGAACTCGAGCGGCTCGCCGCCTTCCTCGACGGCGTACGGCAGCACGGCGGCGCCCGCCTGATCAGCGGCGACCCGGGCGTCGGTAAGTCGGCCCTGATGGCCGCGGCGGCCGAGCTCGCCGGCGAGCGGGGCCTGCGGGTGCTGCGTGCTTCCGGATCCGAGTTCGAGGCCGACGTCAGCTACGCCGGTCTCAACCAGTTGTTCCTGCCCGTGCTCGCGGACCTCGACCGGCTGCCGCCCGGCCCGCGGGAGGCGCTGTCGGTGGCGCTCGGCTTCGGCGCCGGCTCGCCACCGGACGTGCTCCTGGTCTGCAATGCCGCACTGCTGCTCATCTCCGAGCCGGCCGCCGGGGCGCCGGTCGTGCTGCTGGTCGACGACGTGCACTGGATCGACCGGGCCAGCGCCGTGGTCCTGGGTTTCATCACCCGGCGGCTGGCGGGACGCCGCGCCGGACTGCTGGCGTCGGCCCGGGCCGGAACGGGCAGCTTCCTGGACCGGCGCGGACTGTCGGAGCAGGTCGTCGAGCCGTTGGACAGTGAATCCGCCGGGCAGCTGGTCACGGCCAACCATCCGGAGATGCCGGCCCGGGTACGCCATCGGCTGCTGGATCTGGCGCAGGGCAACCCGCTCGCCCTGATCGAGCTGCCCGCGACCTTGCTGGGTGCCGCGCGGCGCCCGGTGACGCAGCCCGAGGTCGTGCCGCTCAGCGACCGCCTCCAGGCCATCTTCGCCGCGCGCCTCGCCGGCCTGCCGGAACCGACCCGGCAGTTGCTGCTGCTCGCCACCTTCGAGAGCACCGGTGACGTCCGGGTGCTCCGGGCCGCCCGGCCCGAGGGGATCAGCCTGGCCGACCTGGCCCCGGCGGAACGGGCCCAGCTGGTGCGGGTGGACGACGCCACGGCGCGGATCGCGTTCCGGCATCCGCTGATCCGGTCGGCCATCGTGGCCGTGTCCACGCACGAGGAACGCCGCCGGGCCCACGCCGCCCTGGCCGGCGCGCTGACCGACGACCGGGAGCGCCGGGCGTGGCACCTGGCCGCGGCCGCGGCCGGCCCGGACGAGGCGGTGGCGGAACTGCTGGAGGACGCGGCGCACCGGGTCATGCTGCGCGGGGACGCGTTCGCCGCGATCGCCGCCCTGGTCCGCGCGGCGGAGCTGAGCACGACGAGCGCGGGCCGGGGGCGGCGGCTGGCCGAGGCCGCGTACATCGGTGCCGAGGCCAGCGGGGTCGATGACGCCGAGGCGCTGCTCCGCGATGCCCGCCGGGCGGCCCCGGATGCCGCCGGCTCCCTGCACGTGGCCAACGCGGCTGCCTTCCTCATGCTCAACGGCGACGGCGACGTCAACACCGCGCACCGGCTGCTGGTCGGCGCCATCGAGGCCGGCGATCACGGCTACCGGGCCGATGACCCCGCGCTGGTCGAGGCCGTGCACACGCTGCTGCTGGTGAGCTGGTACGGCAGCACGCCGGAGTACTGGGAGTCCTACTTCCGGGTGCTGCGCCGGCTGCGGCCGGCCCCGCCGGAGGTTCTCGCCCTGGTCAGCGAGACCTTCCCCGATCCGGTCCGCACCGGGGCGGCGGCGCTGCCCCGGATCGACGCGATCCTGCGGTCGCTGGCCGACGAGGCGGATCCCACCCGGATCATGCGCGTCGGCACGGCCTCGGTCTATCTGGACCGCCTCGGCGACTGCCGCGAGCCGTCCTGGCGCCTCGTCCGGCAGGGCCGCGACGGTGGCCCGCCACGCCGGCACCTCGGCGCCCTCATGCACCTGTGCCTGGACGACTTCCTGGTGGGCCGGTGGGACGAGGACGAGGAGCTGGCCCTGGAGGGGCAACGGATCTGCGACACCAGCGGCTTCCCGTTCTTCGCGTGGTACTTCCGGTACAACCGGGCGCTGGTCGCCGCCGGCCGGGGCCGTTTCGGGGAGGCGTACGCGCTCGCCGACGAGATCACCAACTGGGCGCTGCCGCGGGGCGTGGCGGCCGCGGCCCTGTTCGCCCACCAGCCGCGCGCGCTCGCCGCGTCGGGACAGGGGGACTTCGAGGCCGCGTTCCGGCATGCCGCCGCGATGAGCCCGCCCGGCGTACTGGCCGCGTACGTGCCGCACTGCACCTGGGTCATGTTCGACCTGGTCGAGGCGGCGGTGCGGACCGGGCGCACGGTCGAGGCCCGGGCCCACGTCGAGGCGATGCGGGCCGCTGACGTGGGGGCGCTGTCGGGACGGATGGCGCTGATCCAGGCCGGTGCCGAGGCGCTGGTGCTCGGCGGCGACGAGCCGGTGGACCGCCTGGAGGCGCTGCTGGCCGGTCCGGCCGCCGAGCGCTGGTTGTTCGACGCCTCCCGGGTCCGGCTGGCTGTCGGTGAGCGGCTGCGCCGTACGAGATCATCCGCGCAGGCCCGCCGGCACCTGCTCGCCGCGTGCGACGGTTTCGCCGCCATGGCGGCCGAGCCGTGGCTCGCGCGCACCCAGGCCGAGTTGCGGGCGGCCGGGCACCGGCCGGCCCGGCCACCGGAGGGTGAGCTGAGCGCCCTGACGGCCCAGGAACGCCAGATCGCCCAGCTGGCGGCGAGCGGGCTGACCAACAAGCAGATCGCCGAACGGCTGTACCTGTCGCACCGCACGATCGGCGCCCACCTGTACCGGATCTTTCCCAAGCTGGGCGTCACGTCCCGGGCCGGGCTCCGGGATGCTCTGTCGCCGCCTGCTGATGGGCCGCCTCGGCGCTGAGCCGGCCGGCCTGGTCCTCCTTGTCCTCCAGCAGCCGTTCCAGCAGCCGCCGGGTGGTGGGATCGTCGGCGCCGACCCAGCGCACCGCCTCCTGCAGCGTCTGGACCAGGATCCGCACGCCGACGAGGTTCTGCGTCACGACGGCGGTCAGGTCGCCGTCCGGGAAGGCCCGGAAGGCGATCCGGGACCGGGCGCTCAGCTGCTGCGGGTCGTGGTCGCCGGTGGCCCCGAGGTCCCGGATCCGCGCCGCGAGCAGCCGCACGCTGTCACGGTCGTGACCGGCGCAGGCGCGGAGGAAGTCCGCCAGCGCTCGCGCCGAGGGTGCCGGAACGGCCACCGCGTGCTGGTCGTACTGCAACGAGGACACGAGCAGGCTGGCCAGCAGCACGTTCAGCAGACGGGTGGTCGCCGTCAGGTCGGCCCGGTTCGACGGCGTCACCGGCCCGTCGTCCAGGTCGAACAACGCGCGGTCGCGGACCTCACGCGTCCGCAGCACGGCGGGCGGTGCTGCGGTTTCCCGTCCTGATGGGCTCGTCACGCCGTCGATCGTCGAGCACCGACCGCTGCCGCGCATCTGTCAGATGACCTAAGCCGCACCGGCCGCGATCGCCGCGGATCCGGCAGTCGGATGACTGAGCAGGATCCGCCCGGGCGCCGCCAGATTGGGAGCTGCAACCAGCGGCACCGATCGAGGAGAAAACCGATGACCATCAACCACGGCTTCCACGCCACCATGACCGCCCGGCCCGGCCAGGGTGACGCGGTGCTCGCGTTGCTGCTCGGCGCGCCGTCACTGTCCGACGACGACTGCGTCGTCTTCCTGGTCGGCCGCTCGGCCGGCCACCCGGACACCGTGCACGTCACCGAGGGCTGGACCAGTGCCGAGGCGCACAGCCGGTTCTTCGCGACCGCCGCGGCCCAGGAACTGGTGGCCGGGCTCCAGCCGCTGCTGGCCGGCGAGTCGCAGTACACCGACGAGGTACCGGTCGGCGGCAAGGCCACGTTCTGAGCACCCCTCCCCCACGAACCCCTCTCAGCGACAGGACTTCACCATGACCGAGCACCGTCCACCCTTCGACCCCGAGCTGGGCCGACTCCTGGCCGGCCTGCCACCCGTACCGGAACTCACCGACGAGGTCCTCGCCCAGATCCGCCCGTACTCGTCGGGACCCGTCGAAACCCTGCTCGCCGGCCGCGCCGTCGACCGGCGCGAGGTCGCCATCACCGGTACGGACGACGCCCCGATCACGCTGTCGGTCCTCAGCCCGTCCGGCGGCCCCCGTCCCACCGCCGCACCGTGTGTGTACTGGATGCACGGCGGCGGCATGGTCATGGGCGACCGCTTCTCCCAGCTCGACATCCCGCTGGAATGGCTGGACGAGTTCGGCGCGGTCGTGATCACGGTGGAGTACCGGCTGGCCCCGGAGCACACCGGCACGACCCCGGTCGAGGACTGCTACCGCGGCCTGCTCTGGGTCGCCGAGCACGCCGGCGAGCTCGGCATCGACCCGGCCCGCATCGTCGTGGCCGGGACCAGCGCCGGCGGCGGCCTCACCGCCGGGGTCGCCCTGCTGGCCCGCGACCGCGGCACCCCGGCCCTGGCCGCCCAGGTGCTGATCTGTCCCATGCTCGACCACCGCAACACCACCGTCTCCAGCCGCCAGTTCGCCGGCGGCCCGGGGACATGGACCCGCGAGATGAACGCGTTCGGCTGGCGGTCGCTGCTCGGCGATCTCGATCCCGGCGCCGTGCCCGTCCAGGTCTCCCCCGCTCTCGCCGACGACCTGTCCGGCCTGCCACCCGCCTACATCGACACGGGCTCGGCCGAGGTCTTCCGCGACGAGGACGTCGCCTACGCCAGTCGCATCTGGGCCGCCGGGGGCGTCGCCGAGCTGCACGTCTGGGCCGGCGGCTTCCACGGGTTCGACGCGTTGTACCCGCAGGCGCGGTTGTCCGCCGCGGCGCGCCGTACCCGTACCGCCTGGCTCTCCCGGGTCCTGGACCCGGCCGACGCCGCGCAGGGAGCTGGACGATGAGCTCCGGGCACCGCGCCGCGTTCCTGCACGAATTCCTGCGTGACCCGTTCACCGTCGCCGCCGTCGCTCCCAGCAGCGGGCCGCTGGCCGACCTCATCACCGCACCCGTGCCCCGCGGCGGCGACCCGGTGGTCGTCGAGCTCGGTCCCGGCACCGGCGCGTTCACCGCCGCCGTCCAGCGGCGGCTCGCCGGCCGCGGGCACCACATCGCCGTCGAGATCAACGAACGGTTCGCCGGGCTGCTGGCCGGCCGGTACCCGCAGCTCGATGTCGCCGTGGCCGACGCCCGCAACCTGCGTGAGGTGCTGGCCGAACGCGGTCACCGGCACGCCGACGTGATCGTGAGCGGACTGCCGTGGGCGGCGTTCGCCGGGAGCCGGCAGGACGAACTGCTGCACGCGGTCACCGGCAGCCTGGCCCCGGACGGCGCGTTCACCACCTTCGCCTACACGCTGGCCCGCTGGGCCCCGCCCGCCCGCCGGCTGCGCCGGTCGCTGGGCACCTGCTTCGACGAAGTGGTCACCGGCCGGACGGTGTGGGCCAACGTGCCCCCGGCGTTCGTCTACTACTGCCGGCGGCCCCGCGTACCCGTACGGCCGCCCGCGCTGGTCCCGGCCTAGCATGGCGCGGCGACGCAGAGTGCTGGCGAGCGTACGCCCGGCCGGCGAGCAGCACCGGGCGACGCCGTTCGAGCTCTTCTTCGACCTGGTGTACGTCTTCGCGACCACCCAGATCACCGCCTACCTGGCCCACGAACACACCGCGTACGGCGCGGTGCAGGGCCTGCTGGTGCTCGCCCTGCTGTGGGGCACCTGGTCCGGCTACACCTGGCTGGGCAACCACTCCCGGGCCGACCGGGGTCTGCTGCGCGCGGGCATGGTCGTCGCGATGGCGGCCATGTTCGTGGTCGCCCTGGCCATCCCCGAGGCGTGGCACGACGCGCCCGGCGGCCTGCCCGGCCCACTGGTGCTGGTGTGCGCGTACCTGCTCGTCCGGTCGGTGCACCTGATGGTCTACGCCGTGGCCGCGACCGGTGACGCGGGGCTCCGGCGCCAGATCACCATCACCTGGCTGCCGCTGCTGGTCGGTGCGGCCCTGCTGGTGCTCGGGGCTCTGCTGGGCGGCTGGGCCCAGCTGGTGCTGTTCACGGTCGCCCTGCTGGTGGACTGGGCCGGCATCTACGTCACCGCCCGGCACGGCGCCTGGCGGCTGCACAGCCCGGCGCACCTGACCGAACGACACGGCCTGTTCATCATCCTGGCCCTGGGCGAGTCGGTCGTCGCGATCGGAGTAGGTGCGGGCGGCCAGCCGATCAGCGTGCCGCTGCTGGCCGCCGCGGTGCTGGGCGTCGGCGTGGCCGTCTGCCTCTGGTGGCTGTACTTCGACGTGGTGGCGTCCGCGGCCGAACGCCGCCTGCTGCGGGCCGACGGCCAGGCCCGGGTCAGCCTGGCCGTCGACGCCTACACGTACGGGCACTTCCCGCTGGTCGCCGGCATCGTGCTCACCGCGCTCGGCGTCGAGGGGGTGGTGGCGCACGCCGGCGACACGAAGCCGCTGGGCGCGTGGTACGCGCTGTCGCTCTACGGGGGTGCGGCGCTGTACCTCGGTGGGCATCTGCTGTTCGCGTACCGGATGCACGCGGTGCTGAGCGCGCCCCGGCTGATCGCGGCCGGGGTCCTGCTCGCGGCCGTTCCGGTCGCTGTGGTGCTGCCGCCGGCGGCCGGGCTGGCCGGCCTGGTGGCGGTGCTGACCGCGCTGATCATCACCGAGACGAACCGGCGGGCATGAGAGCCAGGACCGCCGGCCGCATCACTCCCGGCAGCCACTGCTCACGCTGCGGCGCCGGAGGTCAGGCCGTCATCGGCCGCGGAATGTGCGGAGGAAGAAGAGGAACACGTTGAGGATGTCGAGGAAGATGGCCGCCGCCAGCAGTGGCGCGGACGCGACGTCGGAGGAGCGCCTCAGCCGCTGGAAGTCGACCATGATGAGAGCCGCGAAGATCACCAGGCCGAGGACGGAGTAGATGAGGGCCCCGTTCGGGATGTTCACGAAGATCAGCACGATCCCGAACAGGAGCAGGCCCACCAGCGCCCAGAAAGACACCCGGGCCAGCGCCGTGAGGTCGCGCCGGGTGGCGTAGCCGGCCGCGCCGAACGCGGCGACGAACAACGCTGTCGCGGCCGCGGCCTGCCAGAGGGCCCGCGGATCGGTGCTGGCGTAGTAGACGAGCGTCGGCGCGACCGCCACCCCCATCAGCAGGCCGAAGGCCGCCAGCAGGGCCACCGTCGCCTGCCGGGAACGGCGGACGGCGAAGTGCATGGCGATCAGGGCGGCGAACGACAGCAGGTACGCGCCGAAGGCGACCAGGGCGGGAAAGTCACGACCGAGGTAGGCGCCGAGGGCGAACTCACCCCTCCAGCATCCTAGGAACCTAGTCGATGACCGAACGAAGGAGGTTCACAGCGGGAAGCGGCCCTTGCGCCAGCGCCAGTGGCCGCCGGCCTTCAGATGGTCGACGATCGCGCGCTGCAGGGTCGTTGCGCGGGGCAGCTGGTCGAGCGGTGTGCTCAGCGTACGGAACACGAACCGCAACGCCTCCTCGTCCGCGTCCAGGCCCTCCGGCTCCTCGTACGGCTCCAGCTCGAACCGGCGCTGGAACCGCACGATGTTGGAGTCCTCGGGCAGATACTCCAGCAGTTGCGGATCCAGCAGCCAGGAGCCGCAGGAGAACTCCGTGTACCGCTCCTCGGGGAAGTGGCGCGGAAAGAACGCCCGGGCCTCGTCGAGCGACGCCGTGACCGCCTGCGGGGTCAGCGGGCCCGACTCGGGGACGTGCAGCCCGATGGCCGTGGCGCCGCGCTGGTGTTGCAGCCGGCCCAGCTCGTACAGGCCGCCGCGCGCGTGCAAGGTCAGCCAGCTCTGCATGACCGGCCAGCCCTCACCGCGCATCCGCCGGTCGACGGCTAGGTTGCGGCCTAGATCCGCGAGGGTCAGCCACGACACCGCCCTGGCGATGCCGTGCTCACGGTGGTACGCCGTGACGACGTCCACCAGGGCCAGATACGCGTACACGTACAGGTGCCGCCAGGCCGGTCCCCGGTCGCGCGGCAGCACCGGGCCGGGCGCCAGCCAGTCGAAGCCCCCGAGGTCGGCGCGCACCAGGGCGGTCGTGCGGTCGAGCAGCCAGCGCAGCTCGGGCGTCCACCGCGGAGAGTCCGGGTCGGGCCAGCCGGCCATGATCTCCGCGGCGTCGTCCGGCCGTACCGCCAGCCGCTCGAGCATCGCCGGTGCGTCCGCCTTGGCGGGCAGCGGAGCCGACGGCCGGTCACCGGCGAGCCGCTGCACGCGCTCGACGTCCTCGACGGGCACTCCGAGCCGGGCAGCGATGTCTTCCAGATCCACGGGCCCGACCCTACCGGCCGATCCGTCACTCCGGGCCCGTGACGGATCGGCCGGTAGGGCTACCGCCGCGCGCCGGGCGGGTCCGAGACGCTTCCGGTCACCGTGCCCAGGTCGGCCAGGCCGCGCCCCGAGCCGGACAGCGCGAGCCGGATCCGTTCGACCGGCTCGGGCAGCTCGTCGGCGATCGTCGGCACCGTCAGCTCGGCCGTCAGCCGGTCCGGGGTCAGCTGGGCCGAGACGCCGAAGTGTTCGAGCTCCGACAGCGGCCGGCTCGGTTCCGCCTCCTGGCCGCCCCCCTCGGTCAGCCAGTCCGGAGGTACGTCGGTGGTGGACAGTTCCGGTTCGGCACCCGGCGGCCGGACGGTCGCGTCCACGTAGATCCGGCCTTCGATGGGGTCCGACAGGGTGATCCGCCACCGCAGCGGGTCACCTTCCACCACCGAGTCGTCGACCGGTTCGACGGTGACCTGCGGGACCGGGTCGTCGTCGCGTACCCGGACCAGGCCGATCCAGCTGCCGACCTGCACGCCCCGCAGGGCCTTGACCTTCACCACGAGCCGTTGGTCGGAACCGTAGAGCCGGTCGCCCGCGACGGTGAACGGCACCGGGACCGTGCTGCGGCCGGGGCGGACCGCGGCGACCCAGGAACGCGTCCGGCCGGTGGAGAAGTCGGCCAGGAACAATCTCACCCGGCCGGCGCCGCGGCCGGTGACCCGGACCGGCACCTGCACCGTACGTTCGCCGGCATCGTTCTCGTCGACAGTGAGGTCATCGGCGTCGATGCGCGGCAACGCGTCCGGCCGTGCTGCCGGAAGGCCCGGCCGCCACCCCCACGCGTCGATGAGCCAGGCCGTTCCGCCGGGACTCCGCGGCACCAGCCTCAGTTCGGCGAGCGACGTGAGGCCCCGCAACGGCAATCGCACCTCCTGCGCCCAGTAGCGGGGCAGGTTCTCCGAGAAGGGCAGCCCGTCCAGCGTCACCGTGCCGAGGTCGGCGCTACGGCCGTGGCGGTCGGTGGCGACGACGCCGATCCGCGTACCGGTGCTGCCCGGCGGGACGATGAGCCGCAGGGCCAGATCGCCGGCGACCGGCCGTGGGCGCGCCGGACGCAGACCGGTCGCCTCCCCCGGTTTCGACCAGGTCAGCTCGACCGAGTGCCGGCCCGGCTCGTCGGTGGCCAGGTCGATTCCCACGAAGTGCGGCGACCACGCCCAGAGGCTGTCGTCCGGGTGGGCCAGGCAGGCCCGGCCGGGATCAGGGTCGACCTGCTCGCAGAGCCGGCCGTGCCCGGTGACGGTCAGCGATTCGTCGGGCAGCACCGCGGGCGTCCGGCCGGCGCCCACGGCGTGGCTGAGCACCCGGGCCGGATCCGCCGACGGGGCCCGGACGCCGGTGCCGTCGAGCAGGGGCCGGACACGGTCGTCACCGGCCACGAACGCCCGCGCCGCGGCCGCGATGTAGGTCGCCCCGGCCCGCTGCTGCTGGGCCGCGGTCAGCCGGGCCGGCCGGCCGGGGCTGCACACCGGATCGTCGACACCGCGCGGGAAGTCGTCACCGGCCGGCGCGACGGCCTGTCCCGGCGTCCACTCGGTGTTGAAGTAGTTGTGGTTGGCGCCGACCATGAACAGCGCGCTGTGCATCGCCGCGCCGTTGCTGACGCCCCGCGTGGCGTCGACGTCCATCTGACCGGACAGGTCGGCGACGTCGTTGTCGCAGCCGGGCAGCAGCACGGCGGCCGGCACATCCGGCGCCTGGTTCTGCCCGAACGCCGTCGGGCCGATCAGCAGCATGCCGCGCACTGTCCAGCGCACCGGGCCGTGGTAGCCGTCCCGCGCGGCGGGCGGTGGGGTGAGGCTGTCGATGGCCGCCCGGTTGGCCCCTTCGCCACCGCGGGAGTGGCCGATCAGCAGTACCCGGCTCGGGTCGGCGGGCGGGGCGGCCCGAGCGATCGCCGGCGCGCCCGATCGCCGGGTCCCGGCCCATTCCGCCCACCGCGCGAGATGCGCCCGGATCAGCGAGGACCGGGCCTGCGCCCCGCCGTCACCGTCGGACTCGTCCTGCGCGTTGATGCCGTTCGCCGAGATCGAGATGGTGAGGTAGCCCTGCGAGGCGAGCAGGTCCTGGGCCTGACGGTAGCCGCGGTAGCTGGGCAGGGGCCGGCTGCCCGCGGGGCACGGCCAGCGGTAAGCGGTGCTGTCCGGCCCGCCGTAGCAGGTCGCGTGCTTGCCGTGCAGGAACAGCGCCAGCGGGCGCGCGCCGGGCGCACCCACGGGCGCTGTCACCAGCGCCTGCATCTCGACCGCAGCCGGATAGCCGGGCAGCGTCAGCGGAGGCAGCGTGTACTCGCCGGACCGGATGCGGTAGGGACCGGGAACTCCGGGATCCACCGGATTCGCGGGCAGCGCCGGGCCGGGGGCGGCCGTCCCGGGTACGGGGCCGGAGCGCCGGGTCGAGGCCGGGGCGCGGTCCAGCCGGCGCCCGCCGGCCCGGACCGTCAGGCCGGTCGGCGCGGTGGTACCGGACCAGCGCAGGGCGAAGGTGTGCGCGTCGAGCCGGCGGGCCACCCCGAGCCGCCGCACCCCCGTCCAGAACTCGACCGCCGCGTCACCGACCGGGATCGCCTCCGGCGACCGCCAGGTGACTGTGTCGCCGCTGATCCGCCAGCCCGTCCCGGGCGCCGAGGGCGACGGCGCAGCGCCGTGAGCCGCCGCCGGGATCGCGCCCGGTACCCCCGCGCCGACGGTCATCGGGACGAGAGCCAGAGCCGCCAGGGCCACGATCCTCACTGCAGCTGGGTCTTCTTGTAGAAGCCGCTGTCGATGAGCATCTTCTCGTAGTTGGTCTTGTTCACGATCGCCGTGTCGAGCAGCGTCGACGGCACGACCTTCACGCCGTTCTCGTAGTCCTTGTTGTTGTTCGTCGTCGGTTTCTGGCCCTTGAGCACGGCATCGGCCATCTGCGCACTGGTCCTGGCCAGTTCCCGGTAGTCCTTGAAGATCGTCGAGTACTGCTCCCCCGCGATGATCGACTTCACCGAGGCCACTTCGGCGTCCTGGCCGGTCACGACCGGGTACGGCTGGCCGGCCGTGCCGTAGCCGTTGCTCTTGAGCGCGGAGACGATGCCGATCGACAGCCCGTCGTACGGCGACAGCACACCGTCCACCCTCAGGCCGGAACGGTAGGTCGAGGTCAGCAGGTTCTCCATCCGGTCCTGGGCGACCGCCGGCTTCCACCGCAGGATCGCGATCCTCTTGAAGTCGGTCTGCTTGCTGGGCACCTTCAGTGTGCCGTCGTCCAGGTACTTCTTCAGCACCGACATGGCGCCGTTGTAGAAGAACGTCGCGTTGTTGTCGTCCGCCGAGCCGGCGAACAACTCGACGTTGAACGGGCCCTTCGCGGAGCCCTTGGACCCGTCGGCGTTGAGCAGCTTGAGGCCGGTCAGCAGCGAGGTCGCCTGCTGCACGCCGACCCGGAAGTTGTCGAAGGTGGCGTAATAGTCGACGTTGGGCGAATTACGGATCAGCCGGTCGTACGAGATCACCGGGATCTTGTTGTCCGCCGCGCTCTGCAGCTGGGTGGTGATCGCGGTGCCGTCGATGGGCGCGATGATCAGCAGCTTGGCGCCCTTGGTGATCTGGTTGTCCAGCTGGTTGATCTGGGTGGGGATGTCGTCCTCGGCGTACTGCAGGTCGACCTTGTAACCCAGGGCCTCGAGCTCCTTCTTGACGTTCTCGCCGTCGCCGTTCCACCGTTCCGAGGACCGGGTGGGCATGGTGACGCCGATCAGCGCGCCGGCGTTGCCGGTGCCGGCCGCCGTCTTCTTGTCGGCCGTCTTCTCGCTGGAACCACAGGCGGCCAGGGGGAAGGTCAGGACGACGGCCGATGCGGCCGCCAGGATGCGGGTGTATCGCATGCACGAACTCCTCAATACTGCACGGGCGGGTGCGCCGGCGGAACGATCCCGACCGTAGGGAGCGCGGCGTTGTTCGTGTTCGGCGTCGGCTGCTGAACAACCAACGCTGGACATCGGCGAGGACAATGGCCGCGACGAATGGAGGGCCGGTGCCCCGACAGGAACGTCCGCTGGAGTCCGAGGAGACTCCCCTGCTGCGGTTCGCCGGTGACCTGCGGCGCCTGCGGCGGCGGGCCGGCCTGCCCTCGTACCGGGAGCTGGGCAAGCGGACGAGCTATTCGGCCGCGGCGCTGTCCGAGGCGCTGTCCGGCCGCCGGCTGCCGAGCCTGGCCGTCACCGTGGCGATCGTCCGGGCCTGCGACGGCGACATCGGCGACTGGACCGAGCGGTGGCGGCAGCTGGCGGCCGCGCAGCCGGGCGCGGACGGCGAGGCGCCCATGCCGTACGTGGGTCTGGCTCCCTACCAGGTGGACGACGCCGACCGGTTCTTCGGCCGCGAGGCGTTGACCGACACCCTGCTGACGCTGGTCGAGGAACGGCCGTTCGTCGGGATCTTCGGCTCCTCCGGGGCCGGCAAGTCGTCGTTGCTGCGGGCCGGCCTGGTCGCCCGCAGCGCGCGCACCGCGATCGTGGTGACCCCGGGAGCCGACCCGATCACCGAGCTGGCGGTGCCCATCGCGAAGCTCGCCGACGAGCCCGCCGACCGGGTCCGGGACGACCTCACCGCCGACCCGCAGGCCCTGCGCGGCTGGCTGGCGAAGGCCGCCGCCGACCTGGTGCTGGTCGTCGACCAGTTCGAAGAGGTGTTCACGCTCTGCGACGAAGCCGCCCGGCTGTGGCTGATCCGGGCGCTGACCACGGCCGCGGGCCCGCAGAGCCGGGTGGTGATCAGCGTCCGCGCCGACTTCTACGGTCGCTGCGCCCGCCACCCGGAGCTGGTGGCCGCGTTGCACCGGGCCCAGGTGCTGGTCGGCCCGATGTCCACCGAGGAGCTGCGGTCGGCGATCACCGGACCGGCCGCCCACGCGGGCGCCTCGATCGAGACGGCGCTGCTGGCCCGGCTCGTCTCGGACGTCAGCGGGCAACCCGCCGTGCTGCCGCTGGTGTCACACACGCTCGCCGAGACCTGGCGGCGGCGGCGCGGCGTGGTCCTGACCCTGACCGGCTACGAGGATGTCGGCGGCATCGAGCACGCTCTCGCGCGTACCGCCGAGCACACCTTCGACCAGCTCACCGAGGCCGAGCGGGGCACGGCCCGGCTGCTGTTCCTGCGCCTGGTGGTGCCCGGCGACGGCACCGAGGACACCAAGCGGCGGGTCCGGCGGGCCGACCTGCAGGTGCCGGACGCCCTGCTCGACCGGCTGGCCGCCGCCCGGCTGATCACCATCGAGCGCGACAGCGTCACCCTGACCCACGAGGCGCTCCTCAAGGCCTGGCCGCGGCTGGCCGGCTGGATCGCCGACGACCGTGACGACCTGCGCGCCCAGCACCGGCTCACCGAGGCCACCGCGGTCTGGGAGGCCCACGGGTACGACCCCGACACCCTCTACCGCGGCACCCGCCTCGAACAGGCGGCCCGGCTGCGCGACCGGCTCAATCCTCGCGAGCGGGCGTTCGTCGCCGCCGGCCTGGCCGCCGAGGAGGCCCGGAGCCGAGCTGACCAGCGCACCACCCGCCGGCTGCGCCGGTTCACCGCGGGGCTGGCGGTGCTGGCCGTCCTGCTCGCCGGGACAGCGGTCGCCGCGGCGGCGGCCCAGCACCGGGCTGCCCGCCAGCGCAACGAGGCACTGTCCCTGCGGGCCACCGATGCCGCCCGTGACCTGATCGCCACCCGGCCGGTCGACGCCGCGGCACTGGCTCTGGCCGCGTACCGGCTCGCTCCCACTGTCGAGGCCCGCGACGTGCTGCTCCTGGCGCACGCCGCCGCGGGGGCCACCACCCTCGGCCGCGGATACGTGCACCCACCCGGCCGCTTCGCGGTCACCTACGACACCCGCACGCTGGGGGAACGGCTCTGGCGGCGGGACGGTGAGACGTGGCGGCAGGCCGGGCTCCTGCCCACCGCCAACAGCTACCTCCACCTGAGCAGCATCGACGAGCGCCGGGCGATCTACTGGCGCGGCAACACCCGCTCCCAGCTCTGGGACCTGACCGACCTGGACCACCCCCGGTCCGTCCCGGCGCCGGCCGGGCTGGGGTTGATGCAGGGCATGGATCGGACCGGCTCCCTGGTCAGCGCCCTGGGCCCGGACCGTACGGCCAGAGTCTGGCGCGTCGGTGACCGCTCGGTCCGCACCTTGCCGGCCGCCGATGTCGTCGGGACGGCGGTGCCGGCCGACGGCTCGGGGATCGTCCTCAGCCGGCGCACCGGTGACCAGGACGTCATCGAACGCTGGACCCTCGACGGCCGCCGGACCAGCACTCTGCTGCGGGTCCCGCACCCCGGGATCGTGCAAGCCGGACCGGCCGGACTGATCGGGGTCACGTCGTACGCGAGCGACACGACCACCACCGTCCTGGACGCGGCCGACCCCCACGCGCCACGGATCGTGGCCCGCGCCGGCGGCCTCGACGAGACGACCGGTCTGACCTTCGACGCCGCCGGACGCACCGTGGCGGTCGTCGACGGGGCCGGGGCCCAGGTCTGGGACACCGCGACCGGCCGGGACGTCCTGCGGCTGCACACCCAGGGCCTGCGCCTCAGCTCGCCCCGGCTCAGCGGCAACGACCTGGCCGTCCTGGACGGGAAGTCGGCGATGTGGCGCATCGACCCGGACCTCGCCGCGGTGATCCGGCAGACGTGTGCCCGAGGTGTCGGCGTGGACTGGCACCGGTACTTCCCCGGCGCCAGTCGTCAGGCACCGTGCTCCTGAGACATCTGATTTTTTAACTTCTTCGGCATCCCGCTGACCCGCTGTAGACACAGGAGCAGGGAGGAGCCTATAAATACATCAGATGTCTGGGGCCTGTCGCGGTCGTACGTCGGCACGGGCCAGCACAGAGCAGGAGCCTCGGTGACTGAGCGCATCTCGTCCGTCGACACCTTCGACATCCGGTTCCCGACGTCGCGGCACCGCGACGGTTCCGACGCCATGAACCCGTTCCCGGACTACTCCGCCGCGTACGTCGTGCTGCGGACCACCGCGGGCGGCGAGGGTCACGGGTTCGTCTTCACCGTGGGCCGCGGCACGGAGATCGAGGTCGCCGCCATCCGGTCGCTGGCCACGATGGTCACCGGGCTGCCGGTCGGCGAGCTGGTGGCCGATCCCGGCGCGCTGGCCCGGCGGCTCATCGGCGACAGCCAGATCCGCTGGCTGGGACCGGAGAAGGGGGTCGTGCACATGGCCGCCGGCGCCCTGGTCAACGCGGTCTGGGACCTCGCCGCCCGGCGCGCGGGCCAGCCGTTGTGGAAGCTCCTGGCCGGCCTGACCCCGGAGCAGCTGGTGGCCCAGATCGACTGGCGCTACCTGCGGGACGCGCTGACCGAGGACGAGGCGCTGGCCATGCTGCGCGACGCCGCCCCGGGCAAGGCCGAGCGCGAACGAACCTTGCTGGCCGAGGGTTACCCGGCGTACACGACCACCCCCGGGTGGCTGGGCTACGACGACGAGAAGCTCGCCCGGCTGTGCAAGCAGGCGGTCTCCGACGGCTACCAGCTGATCAAGCTGAAGGTCGGGGCGGACCTCGAGGACGACGTGCGGCGGCTGGCCATCGCCCGGCGCGCCGTCGGCCCGGACGTGCACATCGCGGTCGACGCCAACCAGGTCTGGGGCGTCACCGACGCGATCGGCTGGATGCGGGAGCTGGCGCCGTTCGACCCGTACTGGATCGAGGAACCGACCTCACCGGACGACGTCCTCGGGCACGCCGCGATCCGGTCCGCGCTGGCGCCGATCCGGGTCGCCACCGGCGAGCACATGCACAACGCCGTCATGTTCAAGCAGTTGCTGCAGGCCGGTGCCGTCGACGTGGTCCAGATCGACGCCTGCCGCGTCGGCGGCGTCAACGAGAACCTGGCGATCCTGCTGCTGGCGGCCAAGTTCGGCGTCCCGGTCTGCCCCCACGCGGGCGGTGTGGGCCTCTGCGAGCTGGTGCAGCACCTGGCCATGGTCGACTTCATCGCGGTCAGCGGCACGGCCGAGGGCCGCGCCATCGAGTACGTCGACCACCTGCACGAGCATTTCACCGCCCCCGTACGCATCGAGAACGGCCGCTACATGGCGCCCCGGACGGCCGGGATGAGCGCGCAGATGCTGCCGGCGACCCTGGCGGCGTACCGGTATCCCGACGGCCCCCGGTGGGCCGGCGCCGACTCATCAGATGGAGGACTCCGATGAACCGCAGAATAATGCTCGGTCTGGCGGTCGTCACGACGGTCGGCGTCACGTCGGCCACGGCCGGCTGCAACCGTGACTCGCCCGCGGCCGAGGGCGGGGGCGCCACCGCCCCGATCGTCGGCGTGGACTACCCGAGGTCGGACACCGACTTCTGGAACTCCTACATCCGGTACGTGCCCGAGTCCGCCCGGGCGCTGGGCGTCGAGCTCAAGACGACGAACTCGCAGAACGACGTGGCCACGCTGATCTCGAACGTGCAGACCTTCGTCAGCCAGGGCGTCAAGGCCGTGGTGATGGCCCCGCAGGACACCGCGGCCATCGCACCCAGCCTCGACCAGCTCGCCGCCAAGAAGATCCCGGTCGTCACCATCGACACCCGGCCCGACACCGGCTCGGTCGCCATGGTGGTGCGGGCCGACAACCGCGCCTACGGCACCAAGGCGTGCCAGTTCCTGGGGGCCAAGCTGGGCGGCAAGGGCAAGGTCGTGATGCTCCAGGGTGATCTCGCGTCGATCAACGGCCGCGACCGCACCGAGGCCTTCAACGACTGCATGAAGAAGGACTTCCCCGGCATCAAGGTCTTCGGCGAGGTGACCGACTGGAAGGGCGACGTCGCGGCGTCCAAGCTGCAGACGCGGCTGGCGTCCGACCCCGACCTCAAGGGCGTCTACATGCAGTCGTCGTTCGCCCTGTCCGGCACCAAGCAGGTGCTCAAGCAGAAGGGCCGGCTGGTGCCCCCGAGCGACCCCAAGCACGTCTTCATCGTCTCCAACGACGGCATCCCCGAGGAGCTCAAGGACATCAAGGCCGGCCTCATCGACGCGACGGTCAGCCAGCCCGCCGACCTGTACGCCAAGTACGGGCTCTTCTACGCCAAGGCCGCCGTCGACGGCAAGACGTTCCAGCCCGGGCCGACCGATCACGACAGCACCATCATCAAGGTGCGCGACGGTCTGCTCGAGGATCAGCTCTCCGCGCCGCTGGTCACCGCGGACGGCGCGACGATCGGCGGTGAGAAGACGGCGAAGTACGACGCCACGTCGCTGTGGGGCAACAACTCATGACGACCGGGGAGCCGGTCGTCGAGGCCGCCGACATCAGCAAACGCTACGGATCCACGGTCGCGCTCGACCGGGCCGCCATCACGGTACGGCCCGGCGAGACGCACGCCCTGGTCGGCCGCAACGGCGCCGGGAAGTCGACGATGGTCGCCATGCTGACCGGGCTGCAGGCGCCGGACACCGGCCGGATCACCTTCGGCGGCCGGCCCGCCCCGCCGCTCGGCGACCGGGACGCGTGGCGCCGGCGGGTGGCCTGCGTCTACCAGAAGTCGACGATCATCCCGACCCTCACCGTCGCCGAGAACCTGTTCCTCAACCGGCACGACCGCGGCGCCGGCGGTCTCATCCGCTGGGCCGCACTGCGCCGCTCCGCACGCGAGCTGCTGGCGACCTGGTCGGTCGACGTGGACGTGGACCAGCCGGCGTCGGCGCTGACCGTCGAGCAGCGGCAGTTCGTGGAGATCGCCCGGGCGCTGTCCTTCGGCGCCCGGTTCATCATCCTCGACGAGCCGACCGCCCAGCTCGACGGCACCGGCATCACCCGGCTCTTCGCCCGCATCGAGGCCCTGCGCGCGCAGGGCGTCACCTTCCTGTTCATCAGCCACCACCTGCAGGAGATCTACGAGATCTGCGACGTGGTGACCGTCTTCCGCGACGCCCGGCACATCCTCACCACCGAGGTGGCCGAGCTCGACCGCGCCGCCCTGGTGGCGGCGATGACGGGCGAGGACGTCAGCCTGGCCGCCGACCCGCACCGGCGGCCGCCGGCCGCGGACGCCGAGGTCCGCGTCGTCGTCCGTGACCTGGTCACGGCCTCCGGCGCCGAGGCGTCGTTCGAGGCCCGGGCGGGCGAGGTGATCGGGCTGGCCGGCGGGGGCGGCAGCGGCAAGTTCGAGGTGGCCGAGGCCCTGGTCGGACTGGCCCGGCCGGCCGGGGGCACGGTCGCCGTCGACGGCCGTACGCTGCGCCGGGGCAGCGTGCCGGACGCGCTCGCGGCGGGCGTGGGCCTCGTCCCGCAGGACCGGCACCGGCAGGGCCTGGTGCCGCTGTTGTCCGTGGCCGAGAACATCACCATGACCGTGCCCGAGCGGGTCGGCCGGCGCGGTCTCATCTCGTCGGCCCGGCGCGATGCCTTCGCCGGCCGGTTCATCAAGGACCTGGCCATCAAGGCGTCCGGCCCGCAGGTGCCGGTCTCCGACCTGTCCGGAGGCAACCAGCAGAAGGTGGTCATGGGCCGCGCCCTGGCCGGCGACCCCAAGCTGCTGGTCCTCGTCACCCCGACCGCCGGCGTGGACGTGCGATCCAAGCAGACCCTGCTCGGCGTGGTCGAGCAGGTCCGCCGGCGCGGCAGTGTCGTGCTGGTCGTCTCCGACGAGCTCGACGATCTGCGCGTCTGCGACCGGGTCCTGGTCATGGTCCGGGGCCGGGTCGTGCGGGACATGCCGTCCGGCTGGCGCGACAACGACCTGGTAGCCGCCATGGAAGGGGTCGATCTCGACCATGTCTGACACGCTCTCCGGCACCACCGCTCCCCCGGCCGCCCCGGCACCGCCGGCCGCCCGCCGTACCCTCGCCCTGGCCCGGCTGCGCGACCTCGCGCTGGTGCCGGCCATCGTCGCCGTCGCCATCGTCGGTTTCATCGTCAGCCCGGTGTTCCTGCAACCGGACAACATCATCAACGTGCTGCAGAGCATGTCCGAGATCGCCATCGTGGTGCTGGCCGAGACCCTGGTGCTGATCGCCGGGAAGATGGACCTGTCGCTGGAGTCCACCTTCGGGCTGGCCCCGGGCGTCGCGGCCTGGCTGATCGTCGACCCGGCGGTGACCCACGGCCTCGGCGTGCACGCCCTTCCGGGCGCCCTCGCCGTCCCGCTGGTGCTGCTGACCGGCGCGCTGATCGGCGCCTTCAACGGCCTGCTGATCGTGCGCTTCGGGCTCAACGGCTTCATCGTCACGCTCGGCATGCTCATCGTCCTGCGCGGCCTGCTCACCGGCATCTCCGGCGGCAAGACCTTCTTCGCCCTGCCGGAGTCCATGACCTACCTCGGCTCCACATCCTGGCTGGGCGTGCCCGCGTCGATCTGGATCACCCTGGCCCTGTTCGCCGTGGCCGTCGTGGTCCTCGGCTACACCCGGGCCGGGCGCTCGCTCTACGCGATCGGCGGCAACGTCGACGCCGCCCGGGCGGCCGGCATCCGGACGGACCGGGTCGTGTGGCTGACCCTGATCATCGCCGGCACGCTGGCCGCCCTGGCCGGCCTGCTGATCAGCGGACGGCTCGCGTCGGTCACGGCGGCGCAGGGCGACGGGGCGATCTTCCAGGTCTTCGCCGCGGCCGTCATCGGCGGCGTCAGCCTCAACGGCGGCAAGGGAACCGTCTTCGGCGCCTTCACCGGCGTGCTGCTGCTCTTCATGATCATCAACGTGCTGACCCTGGGCGGCGTGCCGGCCCAGTGGACCAACTTCCTCAACGGTGCGGTCATCCTGGTCGCGCTGGTCGTCTCCCGGATCACCGGCGGCAAGGCCCAGACCTGAGCGCGGCGCTACAGCTGGTGCCGCGGGGCGGCGGCCAACACCGTACGCAGCCAGGACTCGGACGTGTTCACGTGGATCAGCGCGCTCGCCTGGGCGAGCAGCTGGTCCCGGTCCCGCAGCGCCCGGTAGATCGCCTCGTGCTCGCTGAGCGTGACGTGTGCGGAGCCACCCTCGATCAGCCCCCGCCACACCCGCGCCCGCAGGGTCTGCCCCGAGAGCCCGTCGAGCAGCGAGGTCAGCGTCTCGTTGCCGGTGACCGCGATGACCGTGCGGTGGAACGCGGCGTCGTACCGGATGAGCTGCTCGGCGTCCTCGGCCGCGCCCCGCATGTCCTCGAGGATCTCGCCCAGCCGGGCCACGTCGGCGTCGGTGATCCGCAGGGCGGCGACGCCGGTGGCCACCGGCTCCAGCATCCGGCGCACCTCCATGACCTCCAGCAAGGTGTCGTCGCGCAGCAGCTCGACGGCGACCCCCAGACCCTCCAGCAGCAGCCGCGGCGCCAGGCTGGTCACATAGGTGCCGTCGCCGCGGCGCACGTCGAGCACGCGGGCCGCCTCGAGCACCTTGACGGCCTCCCGGACGCCGCTGCGGGACAGGCCCATCTCCTGCGACAACTGCTGCTCGGTGGGCAGCCGGGCGCCCGGCGGCAGCTCCCCCGACTGGATCAGCCCACGGATCCGCGTGATCGCCTCGTCGGTCAGCGCCACCGGATCCTCCCGCAAGCCATGAGGCACTCATCGTAACGTCACCGGCGGGCGTCCCGCGGTCGTCCGGCGGTCAGTGGCCGTCCGGCTGGGCCCACGGGTCGCTCGCCGGAATGCTGCCGGTGTGTGGTGGCAGGTCGCGCTGCGGTGTGCCTCCGCTCGGGATGTCGGGGCCGAAGTGCGGTTGCGGCGCCACGACCAGCACGTACCGGTTGCGCTGGACGGCCTCGAAGAAACGGCTGGAGGGCGGCAGGGCGAGCAGCACGAGGGCCGCCAGGGCGGCCAGGACCGTCAGCGCGTCGAGCAGGCCGGCGCTGATGCCGTACGCGGCCGGCAGGAACCGCGCGACCGTACCCTCGCCCGCGGAGCCGGACGGCGCGTGGATGGGGTCCGACAGGTTGCCGAGCCCGCCGCACACCAGGAAGATCCCGCCGAGCACGTACGTGGTCACCCGGGCGTTCTTGCGGCCCTCACCGTTGAGCACGGCCAGCAGGGCGGCCCCGCCGACGAAGAAGATGTCGAGCGTCGCGCCGACGATGCTCCGGAATCCGGATCCCGTGTCGCCGGTGTAGGCATCGCGGTAGACGCTCAGGTCCGTGTTGACGAAGACCAGCTCCAGGACGGCGGACAGCAGGGAGAGCCCCACGACACCGAACAACAGCGCGGACGCGAACCGCACAGTGGTCGGTGACCGCGGGGGTACCGGTGGTGCCAGACGCATGCGACACAAGGTAGCCGCTCGGGGCCCGGCGCGGCGGCCCCGACCGACGGCGCAGCGCCGCAAGGGCTCGGAGGGCACGATGACGGCCCTGGATGTCAGTGCTGTCGGTGGGCGGTGGGCCGGTAGACCAGTTCCTGGGTGTGGCCGTCCAGGGTGCGGCTCTCGAGCAGTTCGAGGTCGAAGTCGCCCGCACCGCCGAGGATCGGGCTGGTCCCGGTCCGGCCGGAGATGACGGGGAAGATCGTCACCTGGATGCGGTCGACCAGGCCGGCGGCCAGCAGGGACCAGTTCAGCGACAGGCTGGCCTGCGAGCGCAGCGGCACGTCCGACTCCTGCTTGAGCCGGGTGACGATCGCCACCGCGTCACCGCTGACGATGGTCGCGTCCGGCCAGCCCAGGGTGTCCCGCAACGTCGAGGAGATGACGGTGGCCGGCATGCGCATCGTCCGGACGTTCCACTCGTCGAGCGTGTGCGGATCGATGCCCGAGGACATGATCTCGGCGTTCTCCCGGAACGTGGTGGCCCCGAAGACCATCCGCTGCTCGGTGCCGAACAATGCGGCCCGGTGCGCGAGCAGTTCCGGGCCCTGCTTGCTCCAGTAGCCGCCCCAGTCCGCCCCCTCGGCGTACGAGCCGTAGCCGTCGAGGGTCGAGAACACATCCCAGGTGTAGACAGCGGTCATGTCGGTTCCTCCTTGATCGGTTGTCTCATCCTCCCCACGAACACACGGGAACCGATCCGACACGACGCGGTGAATTATCTTGTGGCCCGGCCCTCCATCACCAGTTCGGCGGTGATCGGCAGCTCGCGGATCCGCCGGCCGGTGGCGTGGAAGACCGCGTTCGCGATCGCCGCGGCCACCCCCACCTGCCCGATCTCACCGACGCCCTTCACCCCGAGCGGCCCCACCACCGGGTCCTCCACCTCGACGAACTCGACCGTCACATCGGGTGCGTCGGCGTTGACCGGCACCAGATACTCACCGAGATTGCCGGCGGCCCAGCGCCCCGACCGGGGGTCCATCCGGTTGCCCTCCAGCAAGGCCTGGCTCAGGCCCCACAGCATGCCGCCCATCAGCTGGCTGCGGGCCAGTTTCGGGTTCAGCACCCGGCCGGGCGCGAAGGCCCCGGCCAGCCGGCGTACCCGCACCAGGCCGAGGTCGGCGTCCACGGCCACCTCGGCGAACTGGGCGCCGAAGGTCAGCAGGCCGTGCGGGGTGTCCAGCGGTGGCGGCGTCCAGCTGCCCAGCGCCTCGACGTCGAGCAGCCGGTTGCGCCGCAGGACATCCGCGTAGGTCTCACCGGCGTCCGGCCGGTCGGCCACTGCCATCCGGCCCTCGTGCACGCCGATCCTCGCCGGGTCGGCGCCGTGCAGCGGTGACTTCGGGTCGGCCACCGCCATCGCGACCAGACGGTCGCGCAGCCGCACCCCGGCGTCGTGGACCGCGGAGCTGACCATCATCGCGCCGGACGAGCCGACGGCCGACGACGTGTTCGGCAGGTCGGTGTCGCCCGCCTCGAAGCGGACGGCGTCCAGGGACACCGCGAGCGCGTCCGCGGCCACCTGGGTCATCGCCGTGGTGGCGCCGGTGCCGAACTCCTGGGCGCCGGCCCCGAACACCGCGCTGCCGTCGGCGTAGACCCGGGCCCGGGCGTGCTGCACCGGCATGAAGAACGCGATCGGGTACGCCGCGGCGGCCATGCCCGACCCGATGAGCCAGTCGCCCTCACGCCGTGAGCACGGCCGCGGATCGCGCTGCTGCCAGCCGAACACCTCCGCGCCGGCCCGCAGGCACTCGGCGAAGCCGTCGCTGGACCACGGGTGCCCGTACGGGTCGGTGCCGGCCCGGTTGCGCAGCCGCAGCTCGACGGGGTCGGCCCCGACCCGGGCGGCGAGCTCGTCCATCGCCGTCTCCAGCGCGAACACCCCGAGGGTCTCCCCTGGGCCGCGGGTGAAGGTCGGCGTCATCGTGTTGCCCTTGATCAGCCGGTGCACGCCCAGGTAGTGGTCAACGGCGTACAGCTGGGCGGACACCCCGGTGGCGGGCTCGGCCCAGTCGTCGAACGGCGAGGTGATCGACAGCTTCTCGTGGCGGATCGCGGTCAACCGGCCGTCCTCGCCCGCGCCCAGCGTGACCCGCTGCTCCTGCTCCTCGCGGTGGCCGTGCGAGGTGTACGTCTGCGGCCGGGTCAGCACCAGCTTCACCGGGCGCCCGACGTGCCGGGCCGCCATGGCCGCCAGGGTGACGTGCGGCCACACCATCGCCTTGCCGCCGAAGCCGCCGCCGACGTACTCGGTGATCACCCGGATCCGGGACAGCGGCAGGCCCAGCAGCTGCGCGACGGTGAGCTGGGTGGCGCGTACGCCCATGGTGGAGTCGTAGAGGGTGAGGCGGCCGTCGTGCCAGACCGCCGTGGTGGCCGACGGTTCCAGGGTGTTGTGGTGGTTCGCGGCCATCCGCAGCGTGGTCTCGACGCGTACCGGGGCGGCGGCCAGGGCGGTGGTCACGTCGCCGCGCTCGTTGCGCCCGGGGGCGAGGCCGCCGAACAGCCGCTCGGCCTCGTACGCCCGGTCCCGGCCCTCGTCGATCGTGGTGACCGACGGCGCCCGCTCGTAGTCGACCTCGACGAGCGACGCGGCGTACTGGGCCCGTTCGTGGCTGTCGGCGACCACCACCGCGACCGGCTGCCCCTGGTAGTGCACGACGTCTTCCTGCATCGGGAAGAAGCTCTCCCCCGGTGCCGCCTGGCCGACCAGCGACGGCAGCAGATGCGGTGGAGCGGCGATCCGTTCCAGGTTCTCGTGGGTGAGGACGGCCAGGGTGCCGGGCTGGTCCAGGGCGGCCCGGGCCCGTACCGAGGTCACCCGCCCGGCCGGCACCGCGGCTCCGAGGATGACCGCGTACGCCAGGCCGGGCAGCGCGATCTCCGCCGTGTACCGGGCCCCGCCGGTGACCTTGTCCCGGCCGTCGACCCGGTCGACGGGTCTTCCTACCGCGGGGCTCATCGCTGTGCTCCTTGCATCGCGGTGGTCAGCGCTCGCACGACGGCGCGCTCGGCAAATGTGACCTTGAAGGCGTTCAGGGGACGGGTGATCGCCGGTCGCATCTCCTCGGCGGCAGCCCGGGCGAAGGCCTCCACGGTCGCCGGTGCGCCGGTCAGCGCCGCCTCGGCTCGCCGGGCGCGCCACGGCTTGGTGCCCACGCCGCCCAGGGCCAGCCGGACCTCGGCGACCGTGCCCCGCTCCACCCGGATCGCGGCGAGGACCGAGACCAGGGCGAACTCGTACGACTGCCGGTCGCGGAACTTCAGGTAGCACGACGTCCGGGCCAGCGGCAGGCCGGGCACCTCGATGGCGGTGATCAGTTCGCCGTGTTCGAGGGGGTGCTCGCGTTCCGGCGTGTCGCCGGGCAGCAGGTAGAAGTCGTCGATGGGGATCGAGCGGCTGCCCCTCGGCCCGGTCGTGCGGACCGTGGCGTCGAAGGCGACCAGCGGCACCGCGACATCCGAGGGGTGGGTGGCGATGCAGTGGTCGCTGGTGCCGAGCAGGGCGTGGCCGCGGTTGAAGCCGTCGAGCGCCGAGCAGCCGCTGCCCGGCGCGCGCTTGTTGCAGGGCGAGACGCCGTCCCGGAAGTACGCGCACCGCACCCGCTGGCACAGGTTGCCGCCCATAGACGCCATGTTGCGCAGCTGCTCGGACGCGCCCAGCAGCAGCGCCTGGGAAATGCCGGGATAGCCGGCGACGACCACGGGATGGCGGGCCACGTCGCTCATCCGGGCCAGCGCGCCGATCCGCAGGCCACCATCGGCCGTGCCGGACACGTCGGCGAGCGGCAGGGCGTTGATGTCCACGAGGACGTCCGGTGCGGTGACCCCGAGCCGGATCAGGTCGACCTCGGTCGTGCCCCCGGCCAGGAAGGTGCTCGCGGGGTCGCCGGCGACCGCGGTCACCGCTTCGTCGACGTCGCGGGCGCGTACGTAACTAAGGGGTCGCATCGCCGGCCCCCTGCCGTCCGTCGCGGACCGCGCGGATGGCGGCCCGGATGTTCGGGTACGCGGCACAGCGGCAGATGTTGCCGCTCATGAACTCCGCGATGGCGGCGTCGTCGCCGGCGTTGCCCTCGCGCAGCGGGGCCACCGCGGACATGATCTGGCCCGAGGTGCAGTAGCCGCACTGGAAGGCGTCGTGCTCGATGAACGCCTGCTGCATCGGGTGCAGGTCGCCGCCGTCGCCGCCGAGGCCCTCGATGGTGGTGACCGCACGGCCCTCGCAGGTGACCGCCAGCGTCAGGCAGGCGAGCACCCGGCGACCGTCCACCCAGACTGTGCAGGCGCCGCAGGTGCCCTGGTCGCAGCCCTTCTTCGTGCCGGTCAGGCCGAGGTGCTCCCGCAGTGCGTCGAGCAGGCTGACCCGCGGCTCCAGGTCGACGGTGTGCCCGACGTCGTTGACGGTCAGACCGACGACACCGGCCGACGGCCCGCGCCGGTCCGGCCCGGGCGTCGCGACGGGCTCCGCGGGATGCGGTGCCGTGGTGGCACCGGGATGGATCGCTGTCATGGCCTTGCTCCTCCATTCGCAGGACTGAGCCTCGGATCGTGTCCGGGACCGGGCCTGTCCTCCGGAAAGCCGAGCGGCAAGCGGCCGGACGTCCGGCGGCGCATGCCCTCCACGCAACCACCGGCCACCGCGCCTGTCCAGGCCGGGCCTCGTGATCGACATGCTGCTCACCCCAGGAACCGGCGGTCGACCGGCGCTTACATCGCCGTGCTGCCGCGATGACGATTTCTTGCTGTCACCGCCGGCCCGTCAACGCGCCCGGTGCCGGCGGCGGTACTGGGAGGGTGTCAGGCCGGTGTGCCGGCGCAGGGCGGCGGCCAGGTGGGCGGAACTGCTGAAGCCGCACAGGTACGCGACATCGGTGACCGACGTGTGGTCCCGTTCCAGGTGCCGGCAGGCCGCCTCGACCCGCAACCGGGTCAGGTGCGCCGCGGCGGCTCGCCGACCGCGGCGCCGAACATCCGGCCGAAGTGGAAGGCGCTTGCAGGTTTTCTTGTTGTCGGTCGAGTGCGTCTGCCACCGCAGGGTGGTCGCCCGCCCGGGAGGGGTCATTCCGAGCCGCCCGGGACCGTACTCACATCGCGGCCGGCGGCCGTCCGTTCGTTGGTGACCCGCTGCAGCACCACGGAACGCCACCCGGCGTCCCGCCCCGAGTCGAAGGTCACCGGGGCGTGGCCACCGGGCGCGTCGGTCAAGGTCATGGGCTCACGCTACGACGGCGGGTCTGCGCGGGCCATGAGGCATTCGCGCACACCCGCCGGCCGATCGATGGCGCGGCAGCCGCAGCTGCCGCGCCATCATCCGGGTCAGCCCACTCGACAGGAGACTGTCGGCCAGGTGGTGCTGCCGTTCTTCTGAATCGTCACGCCGAAGTTGTTGCCGCTGCCGTTGGGCGTCGCGACGAGTTGTTGCGCGCTCGGGTAGCTCGCGTTGATGTTCCAGGTGGAGAGGACCTTCTCCGGAGCCGGGATGTTCATCGTCACGGTCCACGTGTTCGAGCCGCTGACGGCGACGTTCAGGTTGTACCGGTCACTCCAGCTCTGACCGGCCGACAACGTGGCGGTGCAGCTGCCGCCGCCCTGCGGCGGTGGCGTCGTCGTCGGGTTCGGGCCCGGCGTGGTCGGGTTGGAGGTGCCCGTCGGGGCGACCGCCCGGCCGGTCGACGGGGAGATCATGCCGGCGCACAGGTTGCGGCTGGCCAGCCCCTGGGCGATGCGCGGGATGGCGGCCAGGGTGTTGGCCGGCCAGTCGTGCATCAGGATGATCTGGCCGTTGGTCAGCCGCGCGTTGGCCGCCACGATGGCGTCGGTGCTGGCGTTGTTCCAGTCCTGGGAGTCGACGTCCCAGATGATCTCGGTCAGGCCGTACTTCTGCTCGACCGAGCGCAGGGTCGCGTTGGTCTCGCCGTACGGCGGGCGGAACAGCTTGGGCGTGCCCCCGCCGGCGTTGGCGATCGCCGTCTGGGTCCGGCTGATCTCCGAGTCCATGCTGGCCTGGCTGCCCTGGGTCAGGTGCGCGTGGCTGTAGCTGTGGTTGCCCACCCACATCCCCGCGTCGACCTGGGCCCGGACCAGCCCCGGGTTCTGCGAGGCGTAGTTGCCCTGGTTGAACATGGTGGCCCGCAGGCCGTTCTGGCGCAGCGCGTTCAGCAGGGCCTGGGTGTTGCCCGACGGGCCGTCGTCGAAGGTCAGCCCGACATAGCCGTTACAGGTGGCCGCCTGGGACGGCGTGGCGGTGACTGTGGTGGCGACGAAGCCCAGGGCGGCCAGGGCGGCGACCGTCAGGCCGGTCAGCAACCCTCTCCAGCGGCGTGATGTGGTTCGCATGCGGCGCGTTCCTCTCTCGGACCCGACTGGTCCGGATCAGCCGGCCTGGCACGAGACGCTCGGCCAGGTGGTGCTGCCGTTCTTCTGGATCGTCACGCCGAAGTTGTTGCCGCTGCCGTTCGGCTTGGCGACCAGCGTCTGGGCGGTGGGGTAGCTCGCGGAGATGTTCCAGGTCGACATGACCTTCTGCGGGGCCACCACGTTCATCGTCACGGTCCAGTTGCTGGAGCCGCTGACCGCGACGTTCAGGTTGTAGCGGTCGGACCACGAGTCACCGGCGGTCACCGCGGCGGTGCAGCCACCACTTCCGCCGGGCGGCGGGGTCGTCGTCTGGCCCGGGTTCGGGACCGTGGTGCCGCCGCTGCTCACGGTGATGTTCGAGCTGCCGCTGCTCTGGTAGCCCTCGGTCGCGATGATCTGGTAGTCGTGCGAGCCGAGCTGCAGGCCGGACCGGGTCCAGGCGTCGAAGTGGTTGCCGGTGGTGATGGTGCCGCCGGTGCGCTTCTGCTGCCGCACACTCCAGTACTGGTAGAACGTCGCCGTGCCCTCGATCGACGGCTGGTTGACCCGCTGGGTCCGGTAGACGTCGTAGGTGCCGCCGTCGGAGGTCACCGTGCCCAGCCGGGTCGCACCCGTGCTCGGGTTGTAGTTGCCGAAGTTCTCGACCACGTAGTACTCGACCAGCGGGTTGCGGGTCCAGCCGTAGAGCGCCAGGTAGCCGTTGCCGTTGACGTTGAACGAGCCGGAGTAGTTGATCGTGCGGCGGGCGCCGGTGGCCCAGCCCTTGCCACCGACCCAGTTGTTGACGTTGCTCCACTGGGACGTGTAGTTGCCGTCCGGCCCCAGCGTCATGGAGACGTTGCCGCTGTCCTTCCAGAACGAGAAGAAGTAGCCGTTGTGGCTGCCGGTGGTGTTCGACGTGACGGTCCGGTTGGCCTCGGCGCTGGCGTCGACCGCCATCGCGGTGCCGGCGAGGGCGATCGCCATGGCGCAGCCGACACCGAACAGCGTTCTGACCAGGCCGCGCCGGCGGCCCTTCGGTTGCACGGGAGCTACTTGCATAGCGGACGTCCTCCTCGGGGGAAGCCTGGCGGGGCGACCAGGCGGGGTTCATGTCCATCTATCGATTGACGGCAGAAGTATCGATCGGCGGCCATCCCGAAGTCAACAACTTCCGGAAACACACCGGAATTACGAACTCGGACAAAGTGTCTCGTGCAGAGCGTTATTCCAGCTCAGGACGCTTGCGGCGGAATTGAGGAAGGAAGCGCCCGAGAACGGCATGGCCGTTTTGTCCGGGGCGAATGGACCACTCCTTGCCGAAAGTTTCGGTCATTTGCGGGAGCAGGCCACCGCAGTGGTCAAGATCAGGATCTGCGGTTCAGGGGGTCGGCGACGCCAGGGACTGGACGGCGTTGTCGACCTCCTGGTCGATCAGGCGCTGGACGTCGACGGCGTTGTTGTCGAACATGCCGGTCAGTTCCAGGCTCACGATCCCGTGCACCCGCGTCCAGATGACGATGGCCGCCCGCGCGGCCCGCGGGGAGGTACCGGGCAGGTCCCGCGCCCGGGCCCATTCCCGCAGCTGCCCGTCCAGCGTGCGGTCGCCGCTGCCGCCGGCGGCCGGCATGGGGTCCGCACCGGCTTCGAGCAGGCCGACCAGCAGGGCCATCGGCCGGTCCAGCGGGGTCTGCGGCCCGGCATCGCCGGGCACGCCGCCGATCCGCTGGCCGAAGAGCATCCCGTACCGGCGCCGGTGGCGCAGGGCCCAGTCCCGGTACGCCGCGACGATCAGCCGCACCCGGACACGCGGGGTCCGCCGCCCGCCCACGGCCGCCTCGATCATGGCCGCCGCGAGCTGTTCGTACGACCGGGTCATCAGATGGGTCAGCAGTGCGTCGCGCGACGGGAAGTAGCGGTACACCGCCGGTGCGGACATCGCCATGCTGCGGGCCAGGGCGGCGATCGACAGCGCGTCGACACCGTCCGCGTCGATGATCGCGAACGAGGTGTCCTCGATCTCCTGCAGGGTCTGCACCCGCAAGCGCTCGCGCCTGTTCATCACCTGCGGGTCGTCAGCCATCGTCGCATCGTAACGGGCCGTCCCGGTGCGCTACCGGTTGACGCGTCCTGACGTACCGATGCATAGTTACGGCCATTAACAGAGTGATGGGGCGTCAGCGAACGGGAGGCCGAGGCCATGACGGGGACGAACACCGCCACCGAGGTGGTGCTGCCGGGCAAGGTCGAGCCGGCCGGCCTGCGACTGATCGAGCGCGTACTGCCGCCGCCCGGCGCCGGCCAGGCCCTGGTCCGGGTCGAGGCCACCGCGGTGTCGTTCGCCGAGAGCGCGATGCGCCGCGGCCGCTACTACGGGCAGCCTGCGTTCCCGTTCGTGCCGGGCTACGACCTCGTCGGCATCGTTGAACAGGTCGGTCCGGGCGTCGACGGCTCGCTCACCGGCCGGCGGGTCGCCGCCCTGACCAAGACCGGCGCCTGGGCCACGGCCGTCGTGCTGAGCGCCGCCGACCTGGTGGAGGTGCCCGACGGGATCGGCGCCGACGAGGCGGAGACGCTGATCGTCAACGGGCTGACCGCGTACCAGATGCTGCACGGCAGGGCCCGGGTCCGGGCCGGGCAGACCGTGCTGGTGCTCGGCGCCGGCGGCGGCGTGGGCACCATCCTGGTGCAGCTGGCCCGGCGGGCCGGCGCCCGGGTGATCGGCACCGCGAGCCCGCGCCACCACGAGGCGCTGCGCGCGCTGGGGGTGGAGCCGGTCGACTACCGCGACGCCGACCTGGCCGGCCGGATCCGGCAACTCGCCCCGGGCGGCGTGGACGCCGTGTTCGACCACCTCGGCGGCAAGAGCGTCGACCAGTCGTACCGGCTGCTGAGCCGCACCGGGACGCTCGTCGCGTACAGCGTCGCGAGCAGCCTGGACGACCAGAGCCCGGTGGTGCTGACCTTCCTGGCGCTGCTGAGCAAGCTCGCGTTCTGGAACTACCGGCCGACCGGCCGGCACGCGAGCTTCTACAACGTCTGGGCCGGGGCCGGCAAGCCCGGCTCGGCCAAGCGGGAGGCGTTCCGGGCCCGCCTCCGTACGGATCTCACAAGGGTCTTCGAGCTGCAGCGCAGCGGCGAGCTCACCGCGCAGATCGCCGCCCGCTACCCGCTGTCGGAGGTGGCCGCGGCGGTGGCCCTGTCCGAGTCCGCCGACCGCACCGCCCTCGGCAAGATCATCCTGATCCCGTGAGCGCGGACCAGCGGACGCAGCCGGTCGTCGCGCGCTGGGCCGGACCCGCCCTCGTGGCGGCGGTCCTGGTCGACCTGATCGCCGAGGCGGTCGTCGCTGCCGCGTGGGACGTGCGCCCGTACAGCTACGTCGACGACTACGTGAACTTCCTGGGCAGCCGGTTCACCGGCGAGTTCCGCGGCTTCCTCATCTCCTCGCCGCTGTGGTGGGTGATGAGCGCGGCCTGGATCCTCTCCGGTGCGCTCTTCGCCGCCGTGAGCATCGCCCTCGGCCGCCGGCTCACCGGCCGGCGCCGGCGGGTGCTCCCCGCGCTCGGCATCGCGCAGGCCGTGGCCCTGGTGTTGTTCGCCGTGTTCCCGCTCGGGCCGGCGCGCTTCGACGACGGGACTCTGGTGCTCTACCTGGTGGGAGCGTTCCTGTCGATCATCGCCGGGAACGCCCTGGCCGTCGTCACCGGCCTCGCCCACCGGCCGCTCGGGCTCCCCCGCCGGCTCGCGGTCCTGAGCGTCACCGCCGGCGTCGCCGGGCTGGTCAACATCCCGCTGACGTACGGCTGGGTGCCCACCGGTCTGGCCGAACGCATCTCCCTCTACAGCGTGCTGCTCTGGGCCCTGACCACCGGCATCGTGCTGATCCGGCGCGGACCGTCAGGCCTCGGGGGTGGCTCCGACGGCGAACGGGTTGAAACCCCAGACCGATGAGCCGGAACGCGGGACGCTGAAGGCGTACCAGTCGTGGCCGAGCGACTCGAACTCGGCGTCGCCGGCAGTGTCGCCCAGGCGCGGCGACAGCCGCACGCCGGGTGAGCACCGCACCAGACCGGCGAAGGACGACATGCCGCTGTCCTCGGTCACGTAGGCGGTACAACCGCCATGGCTCCACACGGCCGAGAAACGGTACAGGCCATGGCCCGCACCGAGCCGCGACGTCGTCATCCGCTCCAGGCCCGCCCGGTGCAGAGGGAACAGCACCCGGCCGGCCACGCCCGAGCCGGCCACCACCATCGTCACGACGGACAACACCGGCAGAACCGACCGGACCGGCCAGGACCGGCCGCGAAGCGAGGCCAGCCAGCCCACGACGGCCACCAGCCACAGGACCATGGCCACCCACAACCAGGTCAGGTAGCCGCCCGGCAGGACCACGGCGTACAGCAGCGTGACCGCCGCCACCAGACAGAGGACGATCGGCCACCAGGTGCGGGTCCGGCTCACGCCGACACGCTACAGAGGCCGGGCCACCCCGGCGCTCAGCTTGTCGTTCAACCGGACGGCGTTCGTTCCGCGTCCGCAATGTCGGCAGGCGCCGCGCCGGCGCAGGTGGTACGTGATGGTGGCCGCGCCGAGGGCGGCACCCCAGAGGATCCAGGCCACGCTGGGTAGGCGCAGTCCCCACCCGTCGCTGATCGTGGGGTCCCACACCATCATCAGCCCGGCCGGGATGAGGGCGACGGCGACGATGGAAGCCGGCACGGTCGCGAGTGCCGGCGGCACCGGCTTTCCGGCCTTGAACCAGATCCATCGGGGGTAGATCTCGCCCCAGCGGCTGACCAGGCCGTGGGTGAGCACACCACCGAGCGCCGAGGCGATGGCGCAGCCCAGCCCGATCGCGAGCATGCCGCCGGTGTTCTGCATCATGGTGAGAAAGTCCCGGCTGATGCCGAGTGGAAGGCCGAAGAACCAGGCCACTCTGGTGATCTCGTACGGCAGTGGTGCCAGGCAGGCGACCGCGACCGCCCAGCGCCCCCACCGCAGTAACGCCTCCCGAGGCGGGCCGTCACCGGGCGGGCCGTGCCGGCGGCCGCAGTGCTGACATGCCGCGCGCCTGCGCCGTTGGTACGCCAGCGTGGCCGCGGCCCACAACAACCCGCCGGCGAACAGGATGAACAGGTTGACGCGATGCCAGTACAGGATGTCCCCGATGCCGTCCTGCGGGCCGGGCACGCCGGTGAAGGCGAACACCAGCAACAGCGACCCGAACGCCAGCACACCGATCAGGATGTAGTCGGGGATGATCAGGCTGAGGCCGGCCGCCGCGATCCAGCCGAAGGCGATCATTGCCACTGACCGGCGGCCGGAGCCGGCGCCCCGGGCCATCGCCAGCGCGACGACCGTGCCGAGCAGACCGAGCACCGCCATGAGCGGTGCGGTGACCTCGACCGGGCTGCCCTCGAGGATGGACGCCGATTTGTGGTCGTCGTCGATGGGCGCGAACGGGAAACCGTCACCGCCCGACGTCCAGTACAGCCCGAGCATGGCGTACATCAGCGACCAGCCGGCCGCCGCGTAGCCCGACCAGGCCGGCCAGCGCCGCCACCAACCGGTCCCGCCCTTACCCCTTTTGGACATGGCACTCCTCGGAGAAGCGCGGCGTACGCTCGCCGCGCTCCCACCAGCCTCGGCCGGGCCGGAGGTGCGCCACCATCTGCCGATGTGGCGAGGTGGGGCACGCCGGCCGCGGTGTTCTGTGCCGATCGGCATACGGCGGTGCCCGCCTACGATCGAGTGATGACGCGTCGGCACCTCGGCTGGATCAGCATGGCGGCGAGCTGTTCCGCGCTGGTCGCCTCGTTCGTGGAGGACCTCGGCAGCCCGACGTACCTTTTCGTGCTTGTGATGGCGGTCCTCGCCGTGCTGCTGGCCGTCGCGGTGCGCTGGGCACCTCACCGGCACGTCGCTCCCGCCGCCGGGCTGGCCGGTGCCGCGATGGCTCTGCTCCTCTGGTCGATCACCGAGGACATGGCCGCGGCACAACGGCTCGTCGCAGCGGCCGTTTGGACCACGCCCGCCGTCGTCGCGGTCGTCGTCGGCGGCTACCCGCGGCTGATGGCCCACCGGCGGGCCGTGGCCGTCGAGCAGGCCCGGCATGCCCAGCGCCTGCAGGTGGCGCGTGACCTGCACGATTTCGTCGCCCACGACATCAGCGGGATCGTGGCGCAGGCCCAGGCGGCACGATTCGTCGCCGACAGCACGCCGGAGGCGGCCGGCCCGGCACTGGCACGTATCGAGGCCGCCGGTCTGGCCGCGCTGGCCACGATGGACCGGATGGTCGGCATGCTGCACGAACCGGACGCCGGCACGGTGCGGCCGCTGCCCACGCTGGACGACCTGCCCGGCCTCGTCGACCGATTCCGCGCCGCCGGCCACGTTGACACGCGCCTGGTCCAGAGCCTCCAGATGGACGAGGTGCCACGCGACAGCGCCGCGGTGGCGTACCGGATCGTGGTCGAGGCCCTCACCAACGTCCGGCGGCACGCACCGGCAGCGACCCGGGTCGACGTGTCCCTCACCGGCGACGCCTCCGGCGTCGAGGTCCGGGTCCGTGACCACACGGCCGGGCCGTCGCCGGCGCAGCGGCGTGCCCGGCGCGGCGGGCGGGGCCTTTCCGGCCTGCGGGAGCAGGTTGCCGCGCGTGGCGGCACTCTGACCGCGGCGCCGTGTGAGCGTGGCTGGGAAGTCGTCGCTGTCATTCCCGGGGTGGCGGCATGAACAGCACCCGCGTCCTGCTCGCCGACGATCAGCCCGACGTACGCAGCGGCTTCCGCCTCGTCCTGGACTCCCAGCCCGACATCACCGTGGTCGGCGAGGCCACCGACGGGACGTCAGCCCTGAGCCTGGCGCGCAGGCTGCGGCCGGACGTCGTGCTCGCCGACATCCGGATGCCCGGCATCGACGGGCTGGAACTGACCCGGCGGCTCAGCCACGAGGGTCTACGGGTGGTCGTGGTCACGACCTTCGACCTCGACGAGTACGTGGACACCGCACTGCGCAACGGCGCATGTGGTTTCCTGCTCAAGCGGTCCGGGCCGACGCTCCTGGTCGAGGGCGTCCGCGCGGCGATGGCCGGTGACGCGCTGATCAGCCCCCAGGTCACCGTACGGCTGCTACGCGCGGTGGCCAGGGCCGACCGGCCCGCGGCGCCCAATCCCCTGACCCACCGGGAGACCGAGATCGTACGGCTGGTCGCTCAGGGTCTCACCAATGCGCAGATCGGCGCCGAGCTGTTCATCTCCGCCGGGACCGCCAAGACGCACGTCGCGAACATCCAGGCGAAGCTGGGGCTCACCAACCGGGTCGGCATGGCCGCCTGGGCGTGGCGAGCCGGTCTGGCCGACCCGCACTGAGAGAGGTGAACGCCGCTCAGGCGGCGTCGAGCAGCGGCACCGTGAGCCGGAAACAGGCGCCTGCGCCGGGCGAGGTCTCCAGCTCGACATCGCCGCCGTGCGCCCGGGCCAGGGAACGCGCGATCGCCAATCCCAGCCCGGCGTTGGCGCCGCCCAGGCGGTTCCGCGAGCGGTCGGTGCGGTAGAAGCGGTCGAAGACCCGGCCGGCCTGCTCGGCCGTCATCCCCGGGCCGTGGTCGGCGATCTCCAGCACGGCACGCCCGTCGAGCGTGCCCACCCCGATGCGTACGCCTGTGCCCGCCGGGGTGTGCGCGACCGCGTTGCCGACCAGGTTGGTGACGACCTGCCGGAGCCGGGCCTCGTCGGCGTCGACCGGGGCCGGGCCGGGCGGGCCGGTCCCGCCGGGTCCGGTCAGCTCGACCGGCCGGGTCGCGTCGAGGGCGTGCAGGTCGTGCCGGGCATCGGTGGCCAGCGTCCGCAGGTCCATCGGGGCCCGGTCGAGCTGGGCCTCGGGCGCGTCGTCCAGCTCGGCCAGCAGCAGCAGGTCCTCGGTGAGCCGGGTCAGCCGGGTCGCCTCGCTGTCGATGCGGCGCAGGGCCGCGTCGACGTCGGCCGGGGCCGCCAGCGCACCCATCCGGTGCAGATCGGTCGAGCCTTTGATGACGAACAGCGGGGTCCGCAGCTCGTGGCTGACGTCCGAGACGAACGTGCGCATCCTGGCCTCGGAGGCGGCCCGATCGGCGAAGGCCCGTTCGAGCTGGCCGAGCATCAGGTTGAGCGACGCCGCCAGATGGCCGATCTCGGTGCCCGGCGGGGCCAGGGCGGGCACGCGCCGGGTCAGGTCGCCGGCGGCGATCGCGGCCGCGGTGTGCTCGATGCGGCGCAGCGGGCGCAGCCCCCGGCCGAGCGCGAACCAGCCCACCGCCGTCAGCGCCACCAGCAGCACGAGCCCGCTGATCAGGCTGGTCGTGCGCAGCTGGGCCACGGTGGCGTCGGCCGCGGTCATCGGCGCAGCGGCGATCACGGTGCCGTTCCAGCCGGTGGTCCGCCGGGCGACGGCCCGCCAGCGGCCCGAGTCGTCGGCGGCGCTCAGGAAGACCGCGGACCCGTCGGTGGGTACCGTCCGCAACTCGGCCGGCGGCGGCAGGCTCGCGGTGCTCAGCCGGGACGTGTGCAGGCCGTCGGCGACCGCGCCGCCGGCGTCCAGGTACACCAGGTAGGGCGCCCCGACCAGGTCGAGGGCCGGGTCGAGCAGGTCGGCCCGGGCACCCGTGGTGCCCGGATCACGCGGCCCGCTGACCGGCAGGCGGGAGATCAGGGCGGTGAGCGAGCCCAGCTGGCTGTCGAGCCGGTCGACCTGGTAGTGCTCCAGGCGGTCGGAGACGACCGTGCCCACCAGGGCCAGCCCGGTCAGCAGCAGGGCCGTGGTGAGCACCAGCAGCCGTACGCGCAGACTCACGGTCGCGGCTCCCGCATCACGTAACCCACGCCGTGCACGGTGTGGATCAGCTTCGGTTCCTCGCCGTCGACCTTGCGCCGCAGGTACGAGATGTACGTGTCCACGATGCTGGCGTCGCCGCCGAAGTCGTAGTGCCACACCCGGTCCAGGATCTGCGCCTTGGAAACCACCCGCCCGGCGTTCTCCATGAGGTGGCGCAGCAGCCGGAACTCGGTGGCCGACACCCGCACCGGCCGCCCGTGCCGGGTCACCTGGTGCCCCTCCACGTCCAGCGCCAGCGTGCCGACGGTGAGGATCCCGTCGTGGTGCCCGGCGGTGCGCCGCAGGATGGCCCGGATGCGGGCGATCAGCTCCTCCAGGTCGAACGGCTTCGTCACGTAGTCGTCGGCGCCCAGCGACAGCCCGGTGACCTTGTCGGCCTGCCGGTCGCGCGCGGTGAGGAAGAGCACCGGCGTACGGTGCTCGCGCAGTTGCCGGACCACTTCGAAGCCGTCCATGTCGGGCAGCATCACGTCGAGCAGCACCAGGTCGGGCGGGTCCGCGGTGGCCGAGGCGATCGCGTCGGCCGCGGTGGCCGCCGAGGTCACCCGGAAGCCCGCGAACCGCAGTGTCGCGGCGAGCAGCTCCCGGACGGTGGCCTCGTCGTCCACCACGAGCAGCCGCTCAGCCTCTTCCCGGGCAGTCATGCCCGCCAGCCTACGGAGGTCCGGCGCCGGACGGCGTCAACCAGCAGGCTCGCGGCGAAGCCGGCTGCGGCACCGGCGCCGAGCCCGGCCGCCAGCGCGCCCCAGGGGCTCGCGGCCAGCCGCAGGTCGAGGACCGGGACCGCGATGATGAACGCCTGCACGCCCAGCTCCACCGACACCCGGGACAGCAGCGTCAGAACGACCAGCACGGCCGCGACCACCGGGGCGAACCGCACGGCGAGCCCGGCCGCCCGGCGCAGCGGGCCACCGGCCCGGTCTCCACCGGTACGCGCAGCGACCGCGACAGCGCAGGCGAGCAGCACAACACCGGACAGGACCACGAGGGCACCGCGCCCGGGCGGCGACCAACCGCCGTCCACGACGCACGAGAGCATGCCGCCGGAGCTGAACGACCAGGGCACACCGAGCCCGAGCAGCAGCGCGCCGCCCACCACCATCGGCAGCGCGAGCAGCACCCCGCCGGCGACGGCCGGACCACCGACCGCCCACGCCGCGAGCACACACACGATGCCCGCCCCGGCAACCGGCCACCGCGCGGCGCGCAGGGTTCCCCCGACAGCCGGGAACCGGACGGCCAGCCAGCACAGCCCGACCACGGCCAGCGCCCCCACCGTCGCGCCGGCCACGGTGGGTCCGACGGCCACGGAGAAGCCGGCCTCCAGCTTGTCGACGGAGGCACCGGCGAACGGCGTACGGGTGCCCGAAGCGCACGCCCCCACTCCCCCGCCGGCCGCCCGGGCGCTGCCGGACGGCAGCGTCAGCGTTCCGCGCGCCACCGCGGCCACTGCGCCGAGACCGGCCGCGAAGGCGACCACCGCGGACGCGCCGCGGACCAGCAGCCCGGCACCGCCGCGGCGCAGCAGCAGCGTCCCGAGAACGATCGCGCCCACCACGGAGACGCCGAGCGGCAGCACCTCGATCCGGCCCTGCACCGTGATCGGCAGGCCGCCGGCCGGGGTGAGGCCGACATCAGCCGGGCCCCCGGCCGCCATGGCGACGACCGCCGCCGTCAGGCGCTCGAAACGGCCTCCCGGATCTCCGCCGCCGGACAGTCCGGGCCCGGGTAGCGGCACAGCCTCCAGCAGGAGCAGGCCGGCGACCGCGGTGCCGGCCATGGCGAGCAGCGCGCCGGCCGCCGCGGCCAGCCCCCGGCCGATGTCGCGTCCCGTCATCACACGTCTCGGCGCCGCAGGACCACGAACGCGGCCACCAGCACACCGGCGACTCCCAGGCCCAGACCGGCCAGGTTCCACCACGGGTGCGGGAAGTCCGCGTCCGGGACCGTCGCGAGAGCGGCCGCCCCGCCGAGGGTCGGCCAGAAGTCGAACAGGCCGCTCATCCAGGACGGGAAGATGCCGGCCAGGGCGGGCACCAGGAAGATGATGCCCACCAGGGTGGCGAGCGCGCCCGCGGTGGCCCGCATGATCGTGCCGAGCCCGACGGACAGCAACGCGATGAGGGTGAGGTAGAGACCACCGGCGAGCACGGCCCGCAGCACGCCGGGATCGCCGAGCCCGGCGCTCGGCACACCCTGGCGGTCGATCAGCGGCTGTCCGATCAGGAACGCGGCGACCATCAGCACCTGGCCGGCCACCACGGCGACAGCCGCGGCGATCACCACCTTGGCCGCCAGCACCCGGTGCCGACGGGGCGTGACCGTCAGCGTCGTCCGGATGAGACCGGTGGCGAACTCGGAGGTCACGACCAGGATGCCGAGCACCCCGATGATCAGCTGGGCGACGATGTACGCGGTCAGGCTGTGCGCCGCCGGGTCCCAGGCGGCGCCGGCCTCCGCGTACGCCTCGCGGGCCGAGTTGGAGGACAGGGCCGTGATGCCCAGGCCGACCACGAAGAGGCAGGCCAGCGTGTACCAGGTGGAGCGCAGGCTGCGAATCTTGATCCACTCGGCCAGCAGGGTGCGGCTCATGCGGGCACCCCCTGGTAGTCGACGCTGTCCTTGGTCAGGGCCATGAAGGCGTCCTCCAGCGACGCCCGTTGCGGGGTCAGCTCACTGAGGACAACCCCGTGGTACGCGGCCAGCTTGCCGATGTCCTCGGCGCTCATGCCGGCCACGACGAGGGTCGACTCGAGCCCTTCCCGTACGGTCGCGCCCGCCGCCGACAACCGCAGCGCGAGGGCATCCGGATCGTTCGCCCGCACCTGCACCGTGCCGCCCCCGGCGGCGTTCATGAGCTCACTCACCGACGTGTCGGCAATGAGCCGCCCCCGGCCGACCACCACCAGGTGATCCGCGGTCTGGGCCATCTCGCTCATCAGGTGGCTGGAGACCAGCACGGCGCGGCCCTCGGCGGCCAGCGAGCGCATGAGCTCCCGGACCCAGCGGATGCCCTCCGGGTCCAGCCCGTTCACCGGCTCGTCGAAGATCAGCACCCGGGGGTCGCCCAGCAGGGCCGCCGCGATGCCGAGCCGCTGGCGCATGCCGAGCGAGAAGTCACCGGCCCGCTTGCCCGCCGCGGCCCGCATCCCGGTCAGGTCGAGCACCTCGCCGACCCGGCGCCGGGGCAGGCCGTTGCTGGCCGCCAGCGCGAGAAGATGGTCGTACGCCTTCCGCCCGCCGTGCACGGCGCCGGCGTCCAGCAGCGCGCCGACCTCGGTCAGCGGCACCGGGAAGTCGGTGTAGCGGCGGCCGTGGACCGTGACGGAACCCCGGTCCGGCGCGGCCAGGCCGACGATCATGCGCATGGTGGTGGTCTTCCCGGCGCCGTTCGGGCCGAGGAAGCCGGTGACCTGCCCGGCCTCGACGGTGAACGACAGGTCGTCCACCACGGTGTCGGGCCCGTACCTCTTGGTCAGTCCGCGTACCTCAATCATCGTCATGGCGGCGATGCTGGCCGACCCGGCTGGCCGCTTTCGCAGAGCTTCTGGGAGAACTCTGAGAGATCCACCGGTCGGACCGGCCCCGGCGGCGGGCCTCTCAGAAAACTTCCGGATCGCCGGCCGGGTCGTGCGACCTGGTCGCCCTCCGCCGGATCGGGCGGACTAGCCTCGCCGGTATGTCCGACTCCCGCCTGCTGCGCATCGGCACCCGGAACTCCCCGATGGCCCTGGCCCAGGCCGAACGGGTCCGCGCGATGCTGACCGCCCGGCACCCCGGGATCACCGTGGCGGTGCGGTCGATGTCGACCAGCGGCGACCGCTGGCTCGGCGACCTGGCCGCGCTGGGCGGCAAGGGAGCGTTCACCAAGGAGGTGGACGCCGCCCTGGTCGGCGGGGACGTGGACCTGGTGGTGCACTGCGTCAAGGACGTCCCCGGGGACCGGCCGGCCCCCGCCGGCACGGTGATGGCTGCCTATCTGGCCCGGGACGACGTCCGGGACTGCCTCGTGCACCCCGGCGGGCTGCGGATCGAGCAGCTGCCCGCCGGCACCCGGATCGGCACCTCCGCGGTCCGCCGGGTCGCGCAGCTGGGCCTGCACTGGCCGCACCTGGTGCCGGTGGCCATCCGGGGCAACGCGAACAGCCGGCTCGCCAAGCTCGACGCCGGCGACCGGTACGACGCCCTGCTGCTCGCGGTCTCCGGCCTGACCCGGATCGGGCAGGACGCCCGGATCACCCACCCGATCGACATCGACACGATGGTCCCGGCCGTCGGCTCCGGCACCCTGGTGCTGCAATGCCGGGAGGACGACGCGAGCACCCGTGAGCTGGCGGCCGGCCTCGGTGACCCGCGGGCCCGGCAGGAGACCGTCGCGGAACGGACGATGCTGCACATCCTGCAGGGCAACTGCCACTCCCCGATCGCGGCGCTGGCCCGCACGGAGCCTGACGGGCGCCTCGGCCTGCGGGCCCGGGTGCTCAGCCGGGACGGCAAGACCGTGCTGGACGTGCACGAATGGGCGACCGATCCGATCACCCTGGGGACCTCGGTGGCCGCGGCGCTGCTCCGGCAGGGCGCCCGCGACCTCCTCGAGTCGTCCGCCCCGGGACCGGCCTGATCGACCGTCGCCGCGCAACCGCGCCGACGACGGTGGCGGTCATCTGCCTCGACGGTGGTTGCCGGAGCGTGGTTCCCTGGTAGCGGAACGTCGTTGCGCGACGGAGGTGGCGGATGCCGGTGCGGGAACGTGGGACCCCGGTCGTCGTGGGGCTGCTCGTGCTGGCGGCGCTCATCCTCTCCCTGACCGTCACGCCGTTCGTGTCGGTGGTCGCGGGGATCTGGCTGCTGGTGTGGTGGTGCCGCCGCCAGGTGCGGCGTGCCGCCGGGCCGGACGGGGTCCGCACCGGCCTGGAGTACCACCTGAGCGCCGTCGGGATCCTCTACCTGGTGCCGATCGGTCTCGCCGCGACGTTCTACTGTCTCCTCGCGGCGTACCTGCGGCTGTTCGGTGACTCCATCGGCGCGGAGCGGCTCGGCACGATGCAGCGGACCTTCGAGGCGGTGTCCGGGTTTTTCGCCGACCGTGTCAAGCTCAGTGAGCTGGCCGTCTTCTTCGTCCTGGCCGCCGTGTACCTGCTCACCTGCCTGCTGCTCGGCCGGCAGCCGAAGGAGCGGGGCGCCGGCCGCGGATGGCGGTGGCGGGTCGCCTCCGCGGCCCGGCGGAGCACCGCGTTCTACACCCGGTTCAGCGGGCCGGCCGCGGCCGGGCTCGCCACCCTGGCCGCGTTCACCATGTTCGGCATGCACCTCGGCGTGCCCTCCGAGGACCTGCGCCTGCGGCTGAAGGTCGCGCAGCGCGGCTACGCGGAGGTGACCCGGCAGATCGAGGCCGATCTCAACCGGCGGGTCGCCGACCAGCTCTGGGACAAGGTGTACGGGTCGCTGCCGCAGTCCTACCGGGACGCCCTGAGCCGGGAGGCCAGGATCGGCGACCTGCTGGACCAGGTCCGGGCAGCCGCCGAGCAGGCCCGCATCGCCCACGGGGTCAGCGTCACCGCCATCGACCGGATGGTCGCCGACGAGACGGCCCGGCGCAACCGGATCGTGGGCGCCCCGGCCGAGCTGCGACTGCCGGCGCAGGGCCGCACGGAGCTGCCCAGGACGGTCACCCCGGAGCAGGTCGCGACCGCCCGCGCCGCCGTCGGCGCATCCCCGCAGCCCGGCATCGACCTGGTCGTCGACGGCCGCCGGACCGTCACCCTGCAGCTGGAGAAGGTGGTCAGCGAGCGGATCGTGGCGCTGCTCAAGCCGTTGACCGAGGCGATGCCGATCCTCGATCCGCTGGTCCAGGCGTTCACCGAGGTCGCCGACACGGCCCTGCAGGAACGGCTGGGTGCGGCGTACGACCGGCTGGTGAACGCCGCCCTGGCCGGACGCGGCCCGGGCCGGCCCGGTCGGAGTGGGCCCGGTCAGCCGGACGTGGCCGAGGAGGCCCGGGTCATCGTCGAGCAGACCGACGTGACCCGGGCGGTCGAGCGAGCCGTGCCGGACGCCGAACGGGTCGCCACGACCCGCAGGATGCTGATGGCGTCGCTGTCGGCCGGCAGCACCACGATCGACCGTACGGTGGCCGAGACGCTGGCCCGCCGCACGCCGCCACGACCCCGCCCCGGCAAGCCCGGCGACCTGAAGCTGCCGCTCAAGCCGTTGCCGCCGCTGGACCTGCCCAGGCTGGACCTGCCCCGGCTGAACCTGCCGGCACCGCCACCGCGGATCTACGACTACGGCGCGCCGGGATACCGCCCGGGACCCGGCTACCGCCCGCCACCGCGCTACCTGCCGCCGCCCCGTCCCCCGGCCCGCCCGCCGGTCCGGATCATCCCGTTCTTCTGACCACGGCCCGGCCGCCGGGTCGCGCGAGCCACCCGCGACAGGGCATAGTGGCCCGCGGCGTCATCGACCGGTGTCGCTCGCCGTGCAGAAGGTGGTTCGACGTGACGAGCTCACGGGTCCGGCTGCTCCGGGCCGCGGCGCCGGTGGCGCTGGCCGGGGCGATGCTCGCGGGGCACGCGGCGCCCGCGGCGGCGGCCCCTCCGGCCATCCGCATCCTGAGCGTGTCGCCGGAGAGCGTGCCGTCCGGCGGGACGGTGCGCGTGCGGTTCCAGGCCACGAACAACAACCAGCGGACCGAGAAGGTCTTCGTGGCCGTCTCCGGCGGCCTGCGCTGCACCACCGGATGTGCCGCGGCCCCGGACCTCGGACCCCGGCAGAGCCGGACCTTCGAGGCCACGGTGGTCGCCCCGAAGGTCGGCCCCGGCGAGGAGAGCGGCCGCAACCTCGCGGTGAGCGTACGGATCGGCGCGCAGACCGCCTTCGACCACCAGCTGATCATCGTGCGGGGCGGGAACAAGCCGTCGTCCTCGGCGGTGAGCCGGGTCTCCGGCCGGGTCCGCGACGCCGGTGGCAAGGCGATCAGGGACGCGAGCCTGACGGTCCGGGACAGCGCCGGGCACGAGTACCGGACGACCAGCGACGGGAAGGGCCGGTTCTCGATCCGGGCCAGCGACAGCACGCCGATCGCCGTCGGCCCCGTCACGGTCGTCGCGGGCAAGGACGGCTACCGCACCGCTCGCGCGACCGTGCCGGGCACCGCCCGCGGCGCGACCGTACGGCTGATCCTGACCGCCCTGCCCACCCCCACCAGGACGTCGCCGTCGCCCACCACCCCGGCGACCACGCCCGCAGCAGCCGAGGAGCCCGCGCCGAAGGCCGGCCTGGCCGGGGTGGTGCCGTCGGCCGGCGCCCGGACCGCCGGCGACAACGGCAGTGGTTCGCTGATGTTCACCCTGCTGGGCGGGCTCCTGGTGGCCGCGGGCCTGGGCACGCTCGTGCTGATGGTGGTCCGCAGGAGGAAGCACCCCGCTGAACCGCACCTGGAGGTGGGCGGCGGCCTGGCCGACGCGCCGACTGCGGTGCTGCGCACCGTACCGCCGAACAAACCCTACGGCGGACGGGCGCGCTAGCGGTTCAGGAGAGCCGGGTCGACACCGGCGTGCCCAGCTCCACGGTGCGGCTGACGGTGCAGAGCCGGTCGTGCGACTGCTGGATCAGGCGCGGCACGATCTTCCGCGCCTGGTCCCCGTCCGCCCCCGGCGGGAACTCGACGTCGAACTCGACCTCCAGGTTCTCCATCCGGTTGGCGCCGCCCTCGTCGCGGACCTTGTCGCCGCGCACCCGGACCACGAACCGGGCCGGTTCCGCCCGGCGGCTCGCGACGAGGTCCACGTCGATCGCGGTGCACCCGCCCAGCGCCGCGAGCAGCAACTCCACCGGGGTGAACCGGTCGTCGTCCCCCGTGCCCAGTTCGATGATCCCGCCCCGCACGTTGCGCACGTCGTACGCGCCGGTCCCGGTCCGCTCGATCTCCACCGATCGCAGGCTTTCAGCTGTCATGCCGGGCGACGTTACCCGCCGTGGCTCTCCGCGGGGGTGTCGTTGTCGCGGCGCTGCGTCATGTGGTCCTGTTCGAGGTCGAGGCCGTCCTGGACGCTCAGCAGCACCTCGTCGTCGATCTCAGCCTGGTCGCGCATCCGGACGACGGTGTCGTGGCGGTGGTCGATCACCGCCAGGTGCAGGTCGGCGTACTGCTGCTCGTACCGGGCCGCTTCCTGGTCCGGGCCGGAGCCGGCGTCGCGCAGCACCCGGAGCCGGCGATCGTAGTCCGCCCGCAGCTGCTGGGTGATCTCGTCACTCGTGCCCCGGTCGGCGGCCAGCTCCGGCAGCGCGGCGAGAGCCTGTTCCAGCGACGTGATCTCCGCCGCCCGGCGTTCCCGCTCGGCCTCCCCGTCCGCGCCCAGCCCGGCCCAGCGCATCACCCGGGGCATCAGCGGCGCCTGGACCAGCAGAGTCACCGCGATCACCACCGCCGTGACGAAGATGATGAGGTCCCGGTCCGGGAACTCCTCGCCGGACGGCAGGGTGTGCGGCACGGCCAGTGCCGCTGCCATCGACACCGCGCCGCGGAAACCGGCCGCGGACATCAACGCCCGGGGCCGCCCGCTGAGGCGTCGTTCGCGCTGCTGCGGCCGGCGGTCGATCGCCCGGATCAGGTACGGGCTGGTGAACAGCCAGCCGAAGCGCACCGCGACGATGACCGCGCAGACCACCACCGCCACCAGCAGCCCGTGGGTCAGCCCGGTGCTGTCCAGCCCGCGTACGGCCGACTGCGCCTCCAGGCCGACCAGGACGAACAGCGCCGAGTTGGCCAGCTGGGTCAGGAAGTTCATGGTCGTCTGGACGTACCGGCGGGCGTGGCCGGGGAACAGCCGCGGCGAGACCCGGCCCACCCAGAGCCCGCTGACCACCGCCGCCAGGACGCCGGACACCTCGGCCGCCTCGGCCAGCAGGTAGGCCGTGAGCGGGGTGAGCAGGGCGAGCAGGTTGTGCTGGAACGGTTCGGTCAGCCGCCGGCGGATCTGCAGGATGCCGAAGGTGACCAGCAGGCCCGCCGCGATGCCGCCGAGGTACGACATCGTGAACAGCCCGGCGACCCGTCCCGGGCTCAGGTGCTCCTCGCCCAGCGTGACCCCGACCGCCAGCGTGTAGATCACCAGCGCCGTGCCGTCGTTGACCAGGCTCTCCGCCTTGAGAGTGGTCGCGATCCGGCGGGGCAGCATCCGGCCCAGCACGCCGACCGCGGTGGCGTCGGTCGGCGCCACGGCGGCGCCCAGCACCCACGCCGGTCCCCAGGCGACGCCGAGCGCGTGCACGGCCGCGGCCACACCGGCCGCGGTCGCGACCACGAGAATGGTGCTCAGCAGCACGATGACCCGCAGGTTGCTGCGGATCTCGCGCAGCGAGGACATGAACGCCTCCCAGTAGAGCAGCACCGGGAGGAACAGCAGCAGCACCGCCTCGGGCGGCAGGTGCACCTCGCGCAGCGCGGGCACGAATCCGAGGAGGACGCCGGTGATCAGAAGCAGCACCGGCGGCGCGATCCCGAGGCGGCGGGACAGGCCGGCCCCCACCAGGATCGCGACGCCGACCGCGACCACCAATTCGAGACTGGACATGTGAACTCCGTCCTCCGGAACCTCGCCGCAGCGATCATTCCGCACTTCGGAGGCACACGCTCGTCACCGGTCCAGGATCAGCTCCGGGTTCTGCGGCGGCGCACCGTCAGCACCACCGCCGCGGCGATCGCCAGGGCGGCCAGGACGCCGGGCAGGACCGGCCACCACCGCCACGAGGACGCGGTGCCGGCCGGCCCGCCGGGTTTCGCCGCGGCGACCGGCGCGACCTGCGCCGGGGCCGTCTGGGCGGCCCGGGCCCGCACCTCGACGGTCGCCTTGCCGGCGTGCGGCTTCGGCGCGGTGACCGTCACCCGCCATTTGCCCGGGGTCAGGACCGGGCCGCTGGAGTAGAAGCCCTGCCCCTCGCCGGCCGGTTCGAGCTGCACCGGCCCGACGGTCCGCCCACCGGCGGCGGTGGCGGTCAGGACCAGCCGGACCACTGTGTCCAGCCGGTGCCCGTCGCCGTGGCGGGCCTGCACGGTGACGCCGGTGGCGCCGTCGCCGGCGACCTCCAGCTTGAGCTTTCCGGTGTGCCCCCACGCCGGGCCGGCCGCCGGCAGGAGCGCCAGCAGCAGACCGGCGAGGACGGCGGCCGCTCCCCGGGTACGACGCCTCACCCCCGTCACAGCGGGCGGTCCGGGGAGATGCGGGTGGGGTCCGCGGCGAGCCGGCCGGCCCGGTCGAGCGGCTTGCCGTCGTTCGCCCGTACTCCGGCCTTGCTGGCGACGCCGCCGAGCCGCTCGGTCATCGCGTCGGCGTCGCGGAGCAGGGTATCCCGCACGTCGGTGTCGGTGACCAGCGTGGCGTCGCTGACCAGCGTCTTGAAGGTGGCCAGTTGCCGCACGGCCCGCTCGTCCTCGCCGGCCGCCTCCGCGGCCCGGACGGTGTCCAGCCGGGTGGAGAGCTGCCGGTGGGCCTTGGTGGAGAGCCGCCCCGTCGCCTTGAACCGGTCCAGCAGGTTCTGCATGTCCCGGAACGAGGTGGTGACGAAGAACCGGACCGTCGTCGCGGTGCTGTTGCCGGCCTTGTCGGTCGCGGTCACGGTCAGCTCGTGCAGGCCGAGCGGCAGCTCGTACAGCGCCTGCAGGGAGCCGCTGGTGTACGCCCGCCCGTCGAGGGTGCCGGTGGTGGTCCCGATGCCGGAGGTCGGGTCGACCGCCTGCCACGAGGTGCGGATGTCCTGGCTGTCGCCGTACAGCTGGCCGTTGGCCAGCCCGGAGACGAGCAGGGTCGGCTTGGTGCCGTCGATCCGGACGACCCCCGACTTGAGCGTCTCGGCGTTGCCGGCCTTGTCCCTGGCCCGGTAGAGCAGCTCGTGCTCGCCGTCCCCGGTCACGTCCACCGGCGCGGTGTACGGCGTCCAGGCACCCCCGTCCAGCGACCACTCCAGGAGCGCCACCCCGGATCCGGCGTCGGCCGACTTCAGCACCACCGGGACGGCGCCGTTGTGCCAGCCGTTGTCGTTGGCCGGCGCGAACTGGGCCGAGGTGACCGGGGCCGTACTGTCGATCTTGACGGTGACCGACTTCGCCGGTTCCACGTTGCCGGCCGCGTCGGTCGAGCGGAACCGCACCTCGTGGGGGCCGTCACCACTGACCGGCACCCCGGCGGTGTACGCGGTCCAGGTGCTGGCGTCGTCGAGCTGGTAATCGGTGCCCGCCACCCCGCTGCCACCGGTCTCGTCGGCCGCGGTCAGGGTGACCGTGACGGCGCCGGTGTACCAGCCCTCGACCGGCGTTCCGGACACCTTGGCGGCGGTCGCCGGGGCGGTGGTGTCGGCGTCCTCGGCGCTGATCCGGAAGTAGTCGAACGCGACGGTCTTCGAGGCGGTCTGGGCGGCGCCGAGGCTGTACAGCCCCACCTTCGGGGTGGCCCCGACGGCGGCGTTGGTCAGCGGTGCCAACGTCGTCCATTCCGTGCCGTCGGCCGAGTACGCGGCGGTGTAGGTGTTACCCACCTTGGCCAGCCGCAGATGCCACACCGCCGAGGTCAGACTGCCGGCCTGCGGTTGCGGGTCCTGCACCACGGCGCCGATCTCACTGCGGAACTCGATCCGCCGGCTGACCGGCTGGCCCGCGGCGTTGTCGGCGACGAAGTCGAGCTTGACGTAGTTGTCGTCGTCGCCGTACACGAGCAGCCCGGCCTGCTGGTACTGCTCGTCCAGCAGACTGCCGTCGACCTTGGTCTGCAGGGTCCAGTCGCCGGCCGGCGCGGTCTGCAGGACGAAGTTCGTCGGCCCGGTGTTGCCGCCGGTGTAGATGTCGCCGTCGGGCACGTCGATGCGCAGCGCCCCGTCGGTGACCCGGTAGGCCGCCGGGTCCTCCCGGACGATCGCGTTCCACCGGCACTTGTCCAGCTCCGCGCCGGTGAACTCGTCGGACGGGACGACCGGTCCGGCCGGGGCGTCCGGGGTGAACTGGAACCAGTCGAACGCCGCGTCCACCACCGGCGCGGTGGTGCCGCCGTTGAGGGCGAAGAGGCCGACGCGCGGGTTCTCGATGCCGGCCAGCGCGGCGGAGCGGCCGACCGGGGTGAAGGTCCGGCCGTCGGCGGAGGCCTCCGCGGTCAGGTTCGTCCCGTCGCTGGTCAGCCGCAGGTACACCACGTCACCGGCGGGCGCCGCGGTGCTGTCGCCGGTCTCGTTGCGCGGGCTCGCGGCGGTCTCCCGGATGAACTCCACCGTGCGGGCGCCGTTGTAGAGCAGGTCGAGTTTGGCGTAGTTGTCGTCGTCGCCGTACACGATCAGGCCGGCCTGCTGATAGGTCGCGGTGATCGGCACGGAGATCTTCGTGGTGGCCTGCCAGGCGCCGCTGGGCGCGGGCTGCAGGACGAGGTTGGTGGCGTCGTTGCGGGTGCCGTAGAGGTCACCCGAGGCGGTGGGCAGCTTCAGCGTGCCGTCGGCGACCGAGTAGAGCTGGTTCTCCCGGACCACGGTCCAGCGGTCACGCGCCAGCGCGCTGCCGAGGAAGTCGTCCGAGCGGGCCCCGAAGCAGGCGGTGCTGGGCACCTCGACCTTGACCGGCACGTTGGCGTACGACTTGGCGCCGCGGCTGTCGGTGACGGTCAGGGTGGCGGTGAAGGTGCCGGGCACCCGGTACGTGTGACCGGCGTCCAGGGTGGTCGCCGTACCGCCGTCGCCGAAGTCCCAGGCGTAGGTCAGCGGGGTGTCGCCCTCGGCGTCGGTGGCCGTACCGTCGAACGCGACGGTGACCGGCGCGGTGCCGGCGGCCGGAGTCGCGACCGCGCTGACCTTCGGAGGCGCGTTCTCGGTGACGCCGCGGCCGAGGAAGTCCAGCCAGTTCACGTTGAACAGCGATCCCGTCCCGGCGGCCGGGTCCCGGGCGACGAAGAACAGCGAGCCGGCGTTGGTGCCGGTGACCGGTGCGGTGACGTCGGCCCAGGTCTGCCAGCCGCCGGTGCCCGGCACGTCGACCGTGGCGACCAGCGGGCCGTCGACGGCGTCGGCGCGTACCTCGATCCGGCCGCCGGCCGCGGCGGACGCGACCCGGAAGCGGATCGACTCGATGCCGGTCAGGTCGGCCGGATCCAGCGACCACCAGTCGCCGTCCTCGATGAAGCCGATGTTCTGGCCGCCGCCGGCCGGGTCGCTGCCGGCCTCGCGGCCCACGCCGGGGTCGCCACCGCCGACGCCGCCGGGCACCCGGCCGGTGCCGGTGTAGTACTCGGCCTGCTTGCGCTTGGGCTGCAACCGCTCGATCGCCCGCCCGGTGAGCGGACCGGCACCGCCGGAGCCGCCCTCATCGGTGTAGGTGGCCTCGAAGACCGCGAAGACGTTGGCCTCCGCACCGTGGCCCGATGCGAGGGTGGTCTGCACGGTGCCGGTGCAGCCGGTGTGCTGCTCCAGCGGGTGGGCGTGCTCGTCGTGGCCGAGCAGCACCTGCAACCGCACCCGGTCGCAGTCGATCTCGCCGTCCTCCGGGTCGGTCACCTTGATCGTGTACCGGACCTGGTCACCCCAGTCGAAGAAGCCGCCGTCGGGCGGGAACTCGATGCTCACCGCCGGCGCGGTGTTGCCGGCCGTCACCGGTACGTTCGCCACCGCGCTGCGGCCCTTGGGGTTGGTGACGGTCAGCTGCGCGGTGTAGTCGCCCGCTGCGGCGTACGTGTGGGTGGGGTTGGCCTCGGTGGAGGTCTCGCCGTCGCCGAAGGTCCAGGCGTAGGTCAGCGCCCCGCCGTCGGGATCGCGCGATCCCGCGCTGGAGAACTTCACGGACAGCGGGGCCGGCCCGGAGGTCGGGGTGGCGGCGGCCGCGGCGATCGGCGCCCGGTCACCGGCGATGTAGTCGATCCGGTAGATCCCGGAGTCGTCGTTGTTGCCGCCGAAGCCGGTGCCCCACTCGATCATGTACATCGCGCCGTCCGGGCCGAACTCGAAGTCCATCGGCCGGATGAAGCTCATCCCGGACAGCAACTGGTTGATGTCGACCAGGGACCGGCCGTCGGCGGACACCTGCATGGTGTACATCTTCGACTGGTTCCACTCGCCCAGCAGCGCCTTGCCGTCGTAGTAGGCGGGCCACTTGCGGGCGGAGTTCAGATCCTTGTCGTAGCGGTAGACCGGGCCGCCCATCGGGGCACCGCCCCCGCCGATCTCGGGGAAGCGCGGGTTGCCGCCGTAGTCGTAGTCGACCGTGGCGCTGACGGCCGGCGGCAGCGTGGTGAGGCCGGTGTTGTTGGGCGAGTTGTTCACCGGCGCCGCGCAGTTGAACTTCGCCCCGCTCGGGCCGGAGGGGAACTGGTAGTCGTTGTACGCGTAGTTCGCGCCGATGCAGTACGGCCAGCCGAAGTTGCCGGGGGCGGCGACGATGTTCCACTCCACCGTCCCCTCCGGACCCCGGTCGGGATTGGTGGCACTCGCGTCAGGGCCGTAGTCGGCGACGTAGAGGGTGTTGGTGGCCGGGTCGACGCCGATCCGGAACGGATTGCGGAAGCCCATCGCGTAGATCTCCGGGCGGGTCTGCGCGGTGCCCGCCGGGAACAGGTTGCCGGCCGGGACCGTGTACGTCCCGTCGTCCTCCGGGTGGATCCGCAGCACCTTGCCGCGCAGGTCGTTGGTGTTGCCGGCGCTGCGCTGAGAGTCGTAGTCCTGCCGGCCGGCACGCTCGTCGATCGGGGTGAACGCGTCCGACTCGAACGGGTTGGTGTTGTCCCCGGTGGCCAGGTAGAGGTTGCCGGCGTTGTCGAAGGTCATGCTCCCACCGGCGTGGCAGCAGGTGTTGCGCTGGGTGGTGACCTGCAGGACGACCTTCTCGGTGGCCGGGTCGATGGTGTCGCCGGTGACGGTGAAGCGGGACAGCAGGTTACGAGCGACGCCGTCGTTGCGGGCGTAGTAGAGGTAGACCCAGCCGTTGGCCGCGAAGTCGGGGTCGAGCCGGATGCCGATCAGGCCGTCCTCGTTGCCGGTGAAGACGTCCAGGTCGACCGCGGTGACGGTGGTGCCGGTGGCGGGCTTGATGATCCGGACCCGGCCGTCCCGCTCGACGTAGAACACCCGGCCGTCGTCGGCGATGTCCAGTTCCATCGGATTGCTGGTGTTGCTGTCCAGGGTGACCTTCTCGAAGCTCGCGGTCAGCGAGGCGCCGCAGTCGGCGTCCAGCTGCCCGGCCGCGGTCCGGATGCCGCCCAGCAGGTGGGAGAGGAACGCCGGATCGGAGTACGACTCGATCGTGTGGCCGCCGCCGGTGTACCAGGCCCGTCCGCCGTCGTAGTCGCGGCACCACGCGGTCGGGTGGTCGGCGCCCATCGCGCCGGCCCCCGGCGTGTAGCTGGTCTCGTCCAGGCTGGCCAGCACGTGCACGTCACCGCGCGGGTTGGACCGGAAGTTGTACCACTCGTCGAACCGTGACCAGCGCTCCGGGAGCCCGGCCGTGGACGGGTGGGCGTGGTCCTCCACCTTCACGGTCGCCTGCTGGTTGGCCGGGTGGCTGGCGAAGTACGCGCCGACCAGCTTGCCGTACCAGGGCCAGCTGTACTCGGTGTCGGAGGCGGCGTGGATGCCGGCGTACCCGCCGCCGGCCTGGATGTAGCGCTCGAAGGCGGCCTGCTGGCCGGGGTCGAGGACGTCGCCGGTGGTGGAGAGCCAGACCACCGCGCGGTACTTGGCCAGGTTGGCGTCGGTGAAGGCGGCGCCGTCCTCGGTGGCGTCGACGGTGAAGCCGTTGTCGGCGCCGAGCTGCTTGATGGCGGCGATCCCGGCCGGGATGGCGTCGTGCCGGAAGGCGGCGGTCTTGGAGAAGACCAGCACGGAGTACGGCTCCGGGTCGGCCGCGGCGGCCTGCGCGGCCGTCGGCCCACTGAGGACGGTCAGCACCAGGGTCAAGGCGAGAGAAGCCGCAGTCAGCAATCGGCGCGGACGGAACACGGGCTCTCCTTGTCCTGGGTGGACAGCGGTGCTCGCCACAACCCACGTATCGAGATTTGTTGATTCCCTGTACAAATTAGGGCCCGGCTGCCGGATGTCCAGCAAGAGTTCAGCGTGTAACGGTTTGGTAACCGAGCGCGTCCGGAAGATCCAGTACGTCGTGGCGCGCCGACGGTCAGGCCGGAGGTGCTTCGTCGATCAGGGTGTGCAGCGACTGTCGCAGGTGTTTGAGATGGGGGTCGCTGAGGCGGTCGGCCCATTCGGCCTCGACCTCGGTGATGATGCGGGCCGCGTCGAGGCAGAACTGTTCGCCCCGGGGGGTGAGTCGGACCAGGGCGGCGCGGCCGTCCTGGGGGTCCGGCTGGACGTCGACGTACCCGCTGGTTTCGAGCTCGCGGATCAGGTTGCTCATGGACTGCCGGGTCATGCCTGCGCGCTGGGCGAGAATCACGGCGCGGGTGCCGCCGGCGTCGAGGTTGGCGAACACGGCGGTGTGCGGGCCGCGGATGGTCGGGTGCCCGAGCGCGACGAGGCGGGTGATCACCTGCTCGTTGACGGCGCGGACGGCGCGCAGCAGGAGGCGGCCGAGCTCGTCGCTGCCGGCGTCGGCGAGTTGTTGCAGCGGCGATTCGTCAACCACCGGCGACCCCCTTGACAAATTAGGCAGCTAACCTGACTATTTAAGCAGCTTAGTTGACTATATCAATTCGACCGGGAGGTACCTCATGTCCACCACCACCGCAGTTCCCGACGTCGGCACCGTCATGCCCGACCTCACCCTCGTCTCACCCGATGGCAACCGCACCAGCCTGCACAGCGTCCGCGGCGGCCGGTCCACAGTCGCGTATTTCCTGCGGGCTGCCGACTGCCCGATCTGTCTCCGGCACGCCCGGTCGCTGGCCGAGCTGGCCGAAGCCGGCAACCTCGGCGGCGCGTCGGTCATCCTGATCGCCCCTGGCGGTGCCCCCGAGGCCGCCGCCGTCGCGGCCAAGGTGCCCTCGGCCGCCGTCACCGCGTGGGCCTCCGGGAGCGGGCACGCCGCCGCCGGGCTGGGCACGTTCCTGGCCATCCAGCACAGCGGGACGTTCCTCCTCGCCGCCGACGGCACGATCCGGTACCGGCGCACGAGCGCGGTGCCGCAGATGAGCCTGAACCGCAAGGAGCTGCTCGAGGCGGTCACCCGATGAATGCCGAGGTTGTCGTTCTCGGCGGCGGACCGGCCGGGTACACCGCCGCCATCTACCTGGCCCGCGCCGATCTGCAACCGATCGTGGTCGAAGGGTCGGCGTCCGGGGGTGCCCTGATGACGACCAGCACGGTCGCGAACTATCCGGGCTTCGCCGACGGTGTCCTCGGGCCGGACCTGGTCGACGCCATGCGCCGTCAGGCGGCGAACTTCGGCGCGGTGTTCCTGGAGGAGGACGCCGTCGCGGTGAGCCTGACCGGCTCGGTGAAGACGATCACGACCGAGGACCGGGTCCTGCGCTCGCGGGCGGTGGTCCTGGCAACCGGGTCACGCTGGCGCCGGATGGGCGTGCCGGGGGAGGAAGATTTCGTCGGCCGCGGCGTGGGTAGCTGCGCGACCTGCGACGGCGCCTATTTCCGCGATCAGGACGTCGCCGTCGTCGGTGGCGGCGACAGTGCGGTCGAGGAAGCGACGTTCCTGACCCGCTTCGCCCGATCGGTGACCCTGGTGCATCGCCGGGACACCCTGCGCGCCGGCAGAGCCATGCAGAAACGAGCCGCCGCCGACGCCAAGGTCAGCGTCCTGTGGAACCACGAAACGGTCTCGGTCGACGGCGACGACACCGTCTCCGCCCTACGCGTCCGGCACACCGGCACCCACCGGGAACGAAGCCTGCCCGTCACCGGCGTCTTCGTCGCGATCGGGCACGACCCCGCCAGCGAGCTGTTCCGCGGGCAGGTGGACCTCGATCAGCACGGCTACGTCCGGACCACCGGCCGCTCCACCCGGACGAACCTGGACGGGGTCTTCGCCGCCGGCGACCTCGCCGACCCGACCTACCGCCAAGCCATCACCTCCGCCGGCACCGGCGCAGCGGCCGCCCTCGACGCCGAGCACTGGCTCACCATGGCGGACACCAGCAGCAAGGAGAACTGAAATGCCCTGACCCGTCACGACGAAGCGCGCTCGCGGATCAGTCGCCTGCGGTTTGCTCAACGGAGTTATCGGGGCGCTGCCACATTTCCTGATTGCCGCATTCGGCCGTGATCTCGGCCGTGGCCCGGGCCGCGGCGAGGAAATCGTCGAGCACGGGAGAATTCCGCGATTCCGCCACCGCGAGGCACACCTGGTCGGGCGCCAGATCCGGAACGGGAACGAAGCTGACTTCCGGATGTGCGTAGAAAACCGTCGTCGAACGGGCCAGGAACGAGATGCCTCGGCCGGCCGCGACATGCTCGAGCGTCTCGTCCACCCCGTGCACCAGGTAGCCGGCATTGGGGTGGGTGCGCCGGGTGGGCTGCGTGTTCGGGCCGCGGGCCAGAGCAGCGGCTCGCCGTCCAGGTCGGCCTCGGTGATCTGCTCCTTGCCGGCCGGCGTCGGTCAGCGCGACGCCGTGGCTGTCCCGGGTGAACAGCGCGGCGCCGAGATCGTGCTCCAGCGCGCGGATCTGCCGGCTCAGCACGGGCTGGGCGATGTGCAGCTCCTCGGCGGCCCGGCCGAAGTGCACTTGCCGGTGACGGCCACGAAGTAGCGCACCTTGCGCAGGTCCAGATCCATGGAGCCTCCCGGTCCGGCGATGTCCTGAGGTATCGCAATGACTGAAAGAGGTCTTGGACACCGAACTCGGGCCGATGGACGCTCAAAAGGACCTGATGGGCCGGAGCGCATTCGGTATCAGAAAAATCGGCACGACAGGCGAATGGAGTCAGTTCGAGTCCGTGATCCCGCGGCGGGAGATACGTCAACGGTCGTCGACGGCGGCACCACGGCGATCTGAGCGCGTCCCCCACGACAACCCGTCCCTGGACGAACAAAGGAAGACACCTCATGACCACCATCAGCATCATCGGCGCGGGCACCATGGCCGCCGCCATCGGCACCCGGGCGGCCCGGCACGGCCACGCCGTCGAGCTCATGAGCCGCGACACCGCCAAGGCCCGGGCGCTCGCCGACCGCATCGGCAACGGCGCCACCGTCGGCGCCCTCGGCGCGAGGCCGGCGGGAGACATCGTCATCGTGGCCGTCCGGTACGCCGGTGCGGTGGAAGCAGTCGCGCGCTACGGCGAGGCGCTGGCCGGCAAGATCCTCGTCGACATCACCAACCCGTTCAACGCCGACGCGAGTGGACTCGTGACCACCGCGGGCAACTCCATCGCCCAGCAGATCGCCGCGGCCGCCCCCGAGGGTGCACACGTCGTGAAGGCCTTGAACACGGTGTTCGGTGGCGTTCTCGCCGGAGACAAGCCGCTGGACGCGTTCTTCGCCGGCGACAGCGCCGAGGCGAAAGCCCGTGTCGCGGAGTTCCTGGACAGCCTGGGTCTGCGCGGCCTCGACGCAGGGGGCCTCGACATGGCCCACGCCCTGGAATGGGCCGGCCTGCTGCTGGTCGGCCTGGCCCGCAACGGCGCCGGCTTCGGCCTCGCCCTGGGTGCCGAGGTCCGCTGATCCCAGGGGGTCGGCCCGTCATCTGACGGATGCCACCGGCCGCCGGACTGTCCGACAATGGACCCGTCGGCAGCTATGAGGAGGAAGTCATGTCGGAGAAGCCCACCGTCGTCCTGGTCCACGGCGCCTTCGCGGAGTCGGGCGGCTGGGGTCCGGTCGCGCAGCGGCTGCAGGCCGCCGGACATCAGGTGATCGCCGCGCCCAACCCGCTGCGCTCGGTCGCGTTCGACGCCGCGCAGGTCCGGGCGCTGGTCGACTCGATCAGCGGGCCGGTCGTGCTGGTCGGGCACTCGTACGGCGGCATGGTGATCAGCAAGGCCGGGGCCGGCGCGAGCAACGTCAGGTCGCTGGTCTTCATCGCCGCGTTCGCCCCCGAGGCCGGCGACAGCGCCGCCACCCTGTCGGGCAAATACCCGGGCAGCACGCTGGCCGAGACGCTGCGCCCGGTCCCGCTGCCGGACGGCAACCAGGACATGTACGTCGCCCAGGAGCTCTACCGCCAGCAGTTCGCCGCCGACGTGCCCGAGGAGACCACCCGGATCATGGCCGCCACCCAGCGCCCGATCACTTTGGCCGCGCTGCAGGAGCCGGCCGAGGGTGAGCAGGCCTGGACGACGGTCCCGAGCTTCTTCCTGATCGCCGAGGCGGACAAGAACATCCCCGCCGCCGCGCACCACTTCATGGCCGAACGCGCCAAGGGCCGGACCGTGAGCATCGACGGCGCCTCCCACGCGGTCTTCGCCTCGCACCCGGCCGAGGTCGCCGACCTCATCCTGCAGGCCGCCGAGGCCTGACCCACCACCCGGCGGACAGCCGGCCCGGCCCAGCGGCCGGGCCGGCGTGCGGTCAGCCCCTGCCCGAGGTGACTGCCGCGCTGGAGGCGCCGGCCTGGACCGCCCGTGGGGCTCAGCGCACCTGCTCGGCCTTGAACTGCATGCGCGGCGTCGCGTAGAACTCCTGGGCCTGCACCAGCTGCAGTTCCCGTTCGCCGGAGCGGTACGTGGTCTCGATCAGGTCGAAGACGCTGGAGGCCGTACGCTCCAGCGACAGCGCCGCGTCCTTGGTGGCCACGTAGTGGGCGGTGAACAGGGCAGCCGTGACGTCGCCGGACCCGTTGGCCTTGAACGGCAGGTGCGGGGTGCTCACGAGCCAGGCGCCGGCCGTGTCCACCACGAGCATCTCGATCGTGCCGTCCGCCCGGTCGGGGCGTTCCACGCTGGTGACCAGGACGGTCGAGGGTCCCATGGCCCGGGCCTGGTCGGCCGAGGCGAGGGTCGACTCGATGCTCGCCGGCTCGGTGCCGGTCAGGAAGCCCAGCTCGAACTGGTTCGGGGTGATGATGTCGGCCACCGGCACGACCCGGTCCCGCAGCAGAGCGGGGATCTCCGGCGCCACGAAGCAGCCGGACTTGGCGTTGCCCATGACCGGGTCGCAGGCGTACAGCGCCGCGGGGTTGGCCGCCTTCACCCGGCGGACGGCGTCGACGATGACGTCACCGATGCCGACCCCGCCCTGGTAGCCGGACAGCACGGCGTCGATCTGCGGGAACACGCCCCGCTCCTCCACGCCCAGCAGGACCTCGGCCACGTCCGCCGGCGGGATGAGCGGCCCGCGCCAGGCGCCGTAGCCGGTGTGGTTGGAGAAGTTCACCGTGAGGACCGGGACGACCTCGACACCGAGCCGCTGCAGCGGGAACACGGCCGCGGAGTTGCCGACGTGGCCGTGGGCGACCGCCGACTGGATGGACAGAACCTTCATCCCCCCAGCCTAGAGACCCTCCCGCGGCCCGCTGGACGCGACCGCCTCGCGCTGGATCCGCTCGAACTGCTCGGCCATCGCGGCGGCCAGGGCCTGGGCGGCGGACAGCGGACGGACCATGACCGTGAACTCGTCGATCAGGCCGCTCTCGTCCAGGTGCAGGAAGTCGCAGCCCTCGACGGCGACGTCGCCGATCCGGGCCTCGAACACCAGCGCGTGGTCGCGGCCGCCGTCGCCGCCCAGCTCACGCACGTACCGGAAGTCCTCGAAGACCCTCAGCACGCCGCGCAGGATCGCCGCGGTGAGGGCCTTGCCCGGATAGGGCCTGAACGCCACCGGACTGCGGAACACCACCTCGTCGGCCAGGGTCGCCGCGATGGCGTCGGGGTCGCGCGCTTCCACCGCGGTCCGAAAGTCGATCACCGGGCCAGCGTACTTTCGTTGCGGCCCGGCGCGGCAGACCCTATGTAGAAAAACTGGTGAGGGTCCGCTACGGTGCCGGCATGGCAACTCCTCTCCGGGTCACCGCCGCCGTCTCCAAGGTGCTGGCCGCCTTCCTCGAAGATCCCGAGGTCGACCGGTACGGCCTCGACCTCATGCGGGCCAGCGGTCATCCCAGCGGCACGCTCTACCCGATCCTGCTGCGCCTGCAGAACGCCGGCTGGGTCGAGGCGTACTGGGAGGACATCGACCCGGTCCAGGCCGGTCGCCCGGCCCGCCGCTACTACCGGCTCACGCCGGACGGGCGAGCGTCGGCGTACGCCGAGGTCGCGGCGCTGCAGGCCCAGCTGAACCGGGGCCTCGGCGTGACGAAGCCGGCGACGGCATGAGGCCCGTGGACCGCTTCGCCCGCTGGTGCCTGGCCCGGGCCGCCCGGCGCTGGCCGGCCGAGCTGCGCGACGAGATGCACGCGGAGTGGCTCGCCGAGCTGCACACGCTGGAGGCCGAGCGGGCCACGGCCCAAGAGCGCCTGCGGTACGCGTTCAGCCTGGTCGCCGCGCCGCCGATCCGGGACGCCGGCGGGGCCCCGCGGGGCTGGGGTGAATCACTGGCACCCGGCGCTCCGGCCGTGGGCCTGCTGGTCGCCGCACTGATCACCTTGTCCGTGTCGGCGTACTCCGGGAGCCTGGCCGGCCGGTTGCTGGAGCTGGTCGGCGTGGATACCTTCTCGCCCGGCGGCGAGTGGCTGACCTTGGTGGCCGGGGCCCTGATCACGCTGGCCTGGTGCCTGCCGGCCGGCCGGTGGCTGGGCCGGCGCCTGCCGTACTCGCGCTCCGGCCGCTTCGGGGATGCCGGCCCGGCCGTGCTCGCGCCGCTCACCTTCGCGCCGATGGTCCTGCTCGGTGCGCTCCCCGGCGGGGAGGTGCCTTACGTGGCCGGCGTGCTGACCGGGTTGCTGATCTGGGCGACCGGCATCGCGGCGATCGGTGCCGCCGCCGTACGGGCCGCCGGGCGGGCCAGGGCCGCGGCGCTGACGCTCATCGGCGTACCGGTGGTCTGCGCGCTCGCCGCGGTGGCGTCCGCCGTGCCGCTCGCGCTGAGCAGCCGCGACTGGTCGGCCACGATGGTGGCGTCCTTGACCATGCGCGGGGCGCCCCCGGAATTCGAGGAGATCATCGACGGGGCCACCAGTCGCGCGTTCTCCTACCAGGGCCCCTGGGCGCTGACGCTGGCCTGCTTCGCGGCGTTCACCCTGACGTACGGCTTCGGCGCGCTCCGCCCGCACCGCAGCACGGTGGCGGCCCCGGTGCGGGTGGCACCTGCGCAAGTGCGGCCGATGCCGGTGGCCGTGGTGGTCGCCGGGGCCGGTGCGCTCGCTGTGGCCGTGATCGGCTGGGCGTACACGTTGACCATCCTGACCCCCGGGATGAGCGACGTCTCGCAGTCCGCGCCGATGCCCGGCGGGGACGGTGAGCTGGCCATGTGGACCGCGGAGCTGCGGGCCACGGCGATCCTGCTGGCGGGGCTGGCCATGCTGGTCCTCACCGCCGACCGCCGGTCCGGCCCGGCCGCAGCGCTGCTGGTGGGTGCCGGGATGACGCTGGCCAACGCGGTGCTGCACCGGATGGACGTCACGGGGCCCGGCGGTCTGCGGCTCGCCCTGCTGACCGGTGTGGTGCCGGTGGTCGCCGGCTGGCTGGTGTCCGGGCGCACGCTGCCCGGCCGGCTGCACGGTGCCGCGCTGCGCCGGGTCACCGTCGGTGTACTGATGGCGGCCGGCGTCCTGCCTCTGATCATGCTGCAGGGCACCCCGGGAGTGAACCACCCGTACCTGCCGATCGGCCTGGAGGTCACCACGATCGGCCTGGCGGTGGCCGGCATCCTGCTCGCTGTCGTCCCGGCTCTGGCCCTCAGCCGCCGCCCGGTGCCGGCCTGGGCCGCGGTCCTGCTGCTCGGGTCGCCGATCGTGCTCACCGTCGCGGCCGGGCTGATCCCGCCGCCGCTGTCCGACGACGACACCGGCCCGGCCGCGTACGCCGCGTTCCTCGCCCTGCCGCTCGCCGTCGGATGTCTCGCGCTGCTGCGCCGGCACCGGGCGCGCGGGCGCGGCCGGACCGCCGCCCTGTGGGCCGGGCTGGCCGTGGCCGCCCTGCCCGGCACGCTCCTGGCGTTCTTGGTGGGTGGATTGCCGCTGATGTTCGTGCCGAACCTGGTCTTCGACATCGACGGCAGCGGCTACTCGTTCGACGGGCTGTCGTTCGTGCCCGGCACGGCCACGCTGCTCCTGCCGCTGGCGGCGCTGGCCGCGGCCCGCATCGACGGCGCGCCCGGCCCGGCCGGGCCGAGCGGTCCCCCGCCGGCCCCGGACCCGGCACCGCCGGCGCGATCAACCCGGACGCCGGTGGCCGGCTGACGTCCCCCGATCAGCGATCTCGCCTGGGCCAGGTCGTCCGGCGTCACCGGCGGCGGGGGGCCACGGGGGCGGAGAGGCCGGCGCTGAACAGCCGGTCGTCGACCTCGTTGAGGGCCAGCTTCAGCGCCCCGAGGGCGACGGCGTCCGCACCCAGTGTGGAGGCGCGCACCTCCGGCATGCGCAGGCACAGGCGCTCCAGCTCACGGCGCAGCGGGTCGAGCATCAGGTCGGCGGAGCGGGAGAAGCCGCCGCCGAAGATGACGACCTGCGGGTCCAGGGTCAGCACCAGCGCGGCGGTGCCGACGGCGAGGTCCTTGACGTAGCGGTTGACGGCGCGGTGGGCGGCCTTGTCGCCCTCGCGGGCGGCGTTGAAGACCCAGGCGGCGGCGTCGTCGGGTCCGACGGTGGCGGGGACGCCGGGACAGTTCTGCAGGTGGGCGGGGGCGTCGAGCCAGCGGACCTGTTTGAGGGCGCCGACCTCGCCGGCGGCGCCGCCGAAGCCGCGGCGCAGGATGCCGTCGATGATCAGGCCCGCGCCGGTGCGCATGCCGGCGAGCAGATAGACGATGTCATCGGCGTCGCTGGCCGCGCCCTTCCACCGTTCGGCCAGGGTCGCGAGCTTGCAGTCGTTCTCGACCAGGATCGGGCAGGCGAACCGGCCGCCCAGGTGGGCGGTCAGGTCGACGCTCCGCCAGCCCGGCAGCGGGGTGAAGTAGCTGGTCCGCCCGGTGGCGTCGACGGCGCCGGTGACCCCGACGGTGACCGCCCAGATGTCGGACGGGGTCATGCCCGCCTCGGTCAGGCAGGCGTTGATGACCGCGTCGAGCTCGGCGAGGCGGGCATCGGGGCCGGCGTCCGCGGCCACCGAGTGGCGCACGCTGCACACGATGGTGCCGTCGAGGTCGGCGATCAGGGCCAGTATTTTGTGCACCCCCACGTCGACGCCGATGACGTGGCCGGCGGTGGCCCGGAACTGGTATCGGCGGGCGGGCCGCCCGACGACGCTGCTGGCCCCGGGCTCCAGCAGGCTGGCCCAGCCGTCGGTGACCAGCCCCTGGGCGATGACGTCGACGGCGGGCCGGGACAGCCCGGTGCGCTGGGACAGCTCGGTGACGGTGGCCGGCGGGTGGGCGCGCAGCGCCCGCACGACGCTCAGGGAGTTCAGCTCACGCAGCCGGGGCAGGTCCGCCCCGGCCGTCACCAGTTCCGTCAAGGTATGTCCCTCATCGTTGAGCGGCGGGTAGCCGCCCAAATACGCTTCGAGCTTTACAAAACAGCGGGGGGATGGCAAGGCGCCGGGTCAGGTGATCGGGTACGCCTGCGCGGCCGGGGTGATCGCCGGGGCGAAGTCCACCTCCCTCCCGTCGACGGTGAAGAGGTAGCGGCCGCGTCGCCGGATCTCCGGTCGCGCCGCCAGATAGGTCTGCAGGTCGTCGAGCTCGGTGGCGCTGAGCCAGCTGGGCGGGTCGGACAGGGCCCGGAACCGGCAGATGTCGGCCAGGTCGCGCAGCCAGCCGAGCTGCTGGTCGGTGAGCAGGTTGAGGCGGCTGCGGAAATACACGACGTCCGGGTCGACCTCGGTCAGCGGCTGGTGCCAGAGCCGGTGCACGGTGTTGACCACGGCGTTGCGGGCCATGGCGTCGGACGGGTCGTCGCTGGCGTAGTTCTGCCACATCGGGGCGACGTCGGGCCCGCTGCGCAGGCCGTCGAGGATCCCGAGGGACGGCAACAGGATGGCGCCGCTGCCCAGCAGGTAGACGTCGTCACCGGCGACCTGACGGATCAGCGCGAGGGCGTCGCGGTAGGTCTGCTCGCGTTCGGCGCCGTCGGCGCGCCGGCCCGGCACCGCCCCGGCGTTGATGAAGTCCAGCTTGAGGTACTTGAACCCCCAGTCGTGCACGACCCGGTGGATCACCTCGGCGAGGTGGTCGAGGGCGGCCGGCCGGGACAGGTCGAGGGCGTGGTAGCCGGTCCCCCAGTTGTTCCCGGCGACCACGGGCTCGCCGCGGGTGTCTCTGAGCAACAGCTCGGGGTGCCGCTGGGCGAACCGGGATCCGGGCAGGGCGATGAACGGGGCCAGCCACAGCCCGGGGGTCATGCCGGCGTCGCTGATCCGGTCGGCCAGCGCCCGCATGCCGGCCGGGAACTTGTCGTTGGGCTCCCAGTCGCCGACCATCAGCTCCCAGCCGTCGTCGACCTGCACCACGTCGAAGGGCAGGCCGTGCAGGTCCTGCAGGTCCTTGGCCAGCTGCTGCTCGGTGATCGCCTCGTAGTACGCGTACCACGAGCACCAGACGTTGCCGGCACGACGGTTGCGCCGGCCCAGCCGCCCGGCCAGCTGCCTGGTGTACGCGGCGAACACCTCGTCCTCCGGGCCGTAGGCGGCGAACCAGGGCTGGGCGCCGTGTTCGTACCAGCCGGCCAGGGTGTCGTGGTCGGCGGCGAGGCGGGCGGTGCCCAGGCCGAGCCCGCCGAGCAGCAGGATGTTGCCGTCGCCGCCGTCGAGGGCGGCCACCGCCGAGGAGTGGTGGCGCGCCGGGTCGTCCCAGACGTCGTCGTCGGCGGTCAGGCGCCGCCGCGGATCAGCGATGCGCAGCGGCGGTTCGCTCAGCCGCCGCCAGCCGCAGGGACTCCAGGAATTCTGCCCGTGCCGGTAGAACAGGGCGTCGCCCAGTTCGTGCAGCAGGGCGACGCGGCCCGGCGGCAGGATCAGGCCACCGTCGGCTGCCCGCGGGTGGCCGGGGCCTTCGTGGACGAGGGCGAACGTGCGGCCGGCCAGCTCGATGAGCGATGCCATGGTTCTCCTTGGCAGGGTTGCGCGGTCAGGTGAAGGCTCCGGCGCGGCGGGCGGAGGCTGTTCCCGCCGCGCCGGGTTGTCCGGTCGGTGCTACTTGAACAGGGCGTTGACCTGGTCGTTGGCCTTCTTGAGCGCGGTGGCCGAGTCGCTCTGGCCGAGCACCGAGGACTGGATGGCGTCCTGGACGATCTGGCTGATCTCGTTGCCGTGCTCGGTGATCGGCAGGAAGAAGGTGCCGCCGGGGGCCTGCGCCTCGTCGACGAACGGCTGGACGTCGCGGCCCTTGCTCTTGTGCGCGGCGAAGGCCTTGTCACTGGCCGACTTGATGGCCGGGAACACCGCGGCGTTGCCGCCGACGAGGTCCTGGCAGCTGGATGAGGCGAGGAACTTGACCCACTTCCAGGCCTCGTCCTTGTGCTCGGTGCCGGCCCAGATCGCGTCGGACAGGCCGTTGATCGGCGTCTTGCGGCCCTGTGGCCCGGCCGGCAGCGGCGCGAACGCGAACGTGGCCTTGGCTCCGTCCCCGAGATAGTTGTTGATCATCCAGGAGCCCGCGGTGGTGATGGCGCCCTTGCCGGCATTGAGCAGCGCGTCGCGGCTGAGCGTGGACGACTTGTCCAGCGGGGGGCTGTAGCCCTTGGCGATGAGCGACTTGAACCACTCGATGGTCCGGGCCAGCTTCGGGTCGTCGTACTTGTACCGGCTGCCCCACGGGTTCTTGTCGAGATAGGTGAAGCCGTCGGCGGCGGCGAAGATGCCCCAGCCGTTCTGGCCCTGCGCGCCGTCGCCCCATTCGGGCAGGTAGCCGTACGTCTTGATCTTGGTTTTGTCGAAGCCGGGGTCCAGGCCGTTGCGGCCGGCGGTGTCGACGGTGGCCCTGGCGATGATCTTCTCGAAGGTGCCGCCGTCGGCGGGGTTCCAGCTCAGGTCCTTCAGGTCGGCCGGGGTGATGTCCTGGGCCTTGAGCTGGTCGGTGTTGTAGACCAGCGCGATGGTGTCCCAGTCCTTCGGCAGGCCGTAGCGCTTGCCGTCCTTGGTGAACAGGTCGGCCAGGCCGCTCTGGTACTGCGCCAGGTCGATCTTGTCGGCGGTCACGTACGGCTGGATGTCCAGGATCTGGCCCGAGCTGACGAACTGCGGGTAGTAGGAGCCCTGGTTGGTCCACACGTCGGGGGCCTCGCCGGCGGCGAGCTGGGTGGTCAGGCCCTGCCAGTACTGCTCCCAGGCGGACTGGGTGATCTGGATCTTGATATTCGGGTTGGCGGCGGTGAACGCGTCGGCGCACGCCTGGTAGGAGGCCTTCTGGTTGTCGTCCCAGAGCCAGTAGTCCAGGGTGACGGCACCACCGGCGTCGTCGCCCGAGCTGGAGCAACCGGTCAGGCCGGCCGCGATGGCCAGCGTCAGCAGTGCCGCACCGGCACGCGTCTTACGGATCATCGGATTCTCTTCTCTGCGGGGTGGGGGGATCACTTGTTGCCGGTGAAGTTCAGCGACTGGACCAGCCGCCGGCCGACGAAGCCGAGCAGCACGAGCACGGGAACGACCGACAGCGTCGAAGCGGCCATCAGCCCGGTCCAGTCCGGCTGGGTGTTGGGCGACTGCTGCAGGAACACGCCGAGCGCGACGGTGACCAGGCGGTTCTCCTCGCCCCGGCCGACCAGCAGCGGCCAGAGGTAGTCCTTCCAGGCCCAGACGGTCGTGGTCATCCCGATGGTGATCAGCGGGCCCCGGCTCATCGGCAGGGCGATGCGCCAGAAGACGCCCCACGGGCCGTTGCCGTCGAGGATCGCGGCTTCCTCCACGTCGCGGGGCAGGGACAGGAAGAACTGGCGGAGGAAGAACACGGCGAACGGGGTCATCAGGATCGAGGGCGCGACCATCCCGGCCATGGTGTTGATCAGGCCGAGATCCTTGACCAGGACGAAGTTGGGCAGCAGCGTGAAGATCGGCGGGACCATGAGGGCGCTGATCACCACGGCGAACGTGAGGTCGCGGCCGGGGAAGCGCAGCCGGGCGAAGGCGTAGCCGGCCATCGCGCAGAACAGGGTCTGGAACACCGCGATCAACGTGCAGTAGACCACCGAGTTGAGCAGGTACCGCGTGAAGTGCAGCTGCGCGCCCGAACCGCCGGCGGCGCGCGCCTCGGCCTCGGCGGTCAGGCCCAGCACCCGGGCGAAGTTGATCAGGGTCGGGTCGTGCGGCAGCAGGCCGGCGTTGTCGGTGTAGAGGTCGGCGGCGGGGGTGAGCGCCGTGCGGACCATCCACCAGAACGGGAAGACGGTGACCACGACGACCACGGCCAGCAGCGTCCACGCCAGCAACCGGCCGGGACGGAAGGTCTTGCGCATATGAGTAAGGCCCCTTACGCCAGGTCCGAGCGGGACGCCCGCAGCAGACGCATCTGTACGGCGGTGAACACGCCGAGGATCAGCGCCAGGCAGACCGCCGCGGCGGCGGCGTAGCCCAGGTGGAAGTACTTGAACGCCTGCTCGTAGATGAAGAGGTAGATGACCCGGGTGGCCGAGGCCGGGTCGCCCTGGGTGGTGACCGCGACGGTGTCGAAGATCTGGAACGAGCCGATCAGGGAGACCACCAGCACGAGCGCCAGCACCGGGCGCAGCAGCGGCAGGGTGACGCGGTGGAACATCCGCCACTCGCCGGCGCCGTCGATCGCGGCGCTCTCGTACAGGTACGACGGGATCTGGAGCATCCCGGCGTACAGCAGCAGCGCGGTGTAGCCGGTGTAGGCCCAGGTGTTGATGCCGGCGACCGACGGCATGGCCAGGGTGGCGTCGGTGAGGAAGCCGACCGGGGCCAGGCCGAACGAGGTGATCAGGTGGTTGACGAACCCCAGGTTGGTGTCGAGCAGCCACATCCAGAGCAGGCCGATGGTGACGTTGGGGACCAGCCACGGCACCAGCAGCGTCGCCCGTAACAGCACCGAGCCGGTCAGCCGGTGCATCAGGGCCGCGATGCCCAGCGCCAGCACGGTCTGGGAGACGATGTTGAGGACGACGTACCAGGCCGTGACCCGCAAGGAGCGCCAGAACTGGTCGTCGGCCAGCAGCTTGGTGTAGTTCTCCGCGCCCACGAACGAGGGCGTGTTGAGCATGGTGTAGTCGGTGACCGAGTACCAGGCGCCGCGGGCGGCCGGATAGCCGTAGAAGATCACGAAACCCGCCGCCACCGGCAGCAGGAACCACCACGCCGCACGACGGTCGTCGCGCTGTTTCGTCGAGCTCATCGGTCGCCTCATATCCGGATCCGGGTCAGCTCTTGCCAGCCGCCCCGTTCTCGAATAATGATGTAGACCTTCAATATTTTGTCAATAGCTCCTCGAAATGAGCCCGTAACGTCAAGACCCCGACCCCCATCGGAGATCCCCATGAAGTCAGCTCGCCCCGTCCTGGTGGCTCTCGCCGCCACCCTCATCGGAGCCGCATCGGTCCTGCTCGCCCCGGCCGGTGCGCAGGCCGCCCCGGCCGGCCCGCCCCCACGCCCGGCGGCGCCCGCCACCCCCGACCCGGCGCTCCAGGCCCACCCACTGACCGCGGCGCCCGGCCCGGTCGACAACCCGCTCAAGGGATGGGCGAAGTTCTACTCCCCCGGCGCCGGCCAGAACGTCGGCTACCCCCACTCGCTGACCTGGGGATACTTCGGCCTGTCAGAGATCATGACCAACGCGTCGACCTGCGGCAGCTACAACTGGTCCATCGTGGACAGCATGCTGGCCGAGACCGCGAACAACGGCAATCAGGCCGCCATCCGCGTCTATCTGACCTACCCCGGCGGCACCGGCACCCACCCCGCCAACGCCATCCCGCCGTGCTTCACCGGCACCGTGGCCAACCGCGCCGACACCTACTGGAACGTCACCCACCCCGACTACGACAGCCCGTTCGCGATCACCGCGCTGAAGAACTTCATCGCCGCGTTCGGCGCCCGCTACGACGGCGATCCCCGCCTCGGCTTCATCCACATGGGACTGGTCGGGCTGTGGGGCGAGTGGCACACCTGGCCCTATGACACCGACACGGCCGACGGGCGGCCGAACTACATGCCCACCGACGCCAACGGCGCCCAGCTCGTCGCCGCGTTCGACAACGCCTTCAACCGTACGAAGCTGGAGATCCGGTACCCGGACGTCGCGGGCGGAGCCGCCAACAGCCGCGACATCGGCTACCACGACGACTCGTTCTGCTACCGCGAGGGCTCACCGCTGCAGGGCGTGACCCTGCCCGCGTCGCTGGGCGGAGCGTCCTACTCGCAACTGACCCGGACCCTGGCCGCCGGCACCGAGAACAAGTGGATCACCAATTCGATCGGCGGCGAGCTGCGGCCGGAGATCCAGTCGACTGCCTTCCAGAACTGGCCCGGTGGCTCCGGCGCCGTCGACAACCTCAAGGCCTGCATCGAACTGCTGCACCCGACCTGGATGATCAACGAGCAGAGCGGTAACTACGCCGCCGGTGACGCCAACGTGGCCGCCGCCGTCCGGCTGATGGGCTACAACCTCACCGTCGACAACGCCTACTACACCGACACCGACACCGCCAGCGGCACGGCCAAGGTCGGCGTCCGGATCGCCAACACCGGCGTGGCGCCGTTCTCTTACCCCTGGACGGTCACCCTCGGCCTCAAGAACAGCGCCGGCGTCGTCGGCACCTGGGACACGCCCTGGGACCTGCGTACCGTCCAGCCGCTGACGATCCGGAACTTCCCCGAGTGGAACGCCGGTGCCGACCCCAGCTACCGCGACTTCGGCCACCGGCAGTACTTCCAGCACAGCGTGAACCTCTCCGGCGTCGCCGCCGGCAACTACCAGTGGGTGCTGCGGGTCAAGAACCCCCTGGAGTCCGTCACCGCCGACGCCAAGAAGCTGCGCTTCGCCAACGCCACCCAGCAGTCCGACGGCTGGCTCGGCCTCGGGGCCGTCACCGTCGGCTCCTCGAACGGCGGCTCGCCCGTCAGCTACGAGGCCGAGGCCGCGGGCAACACGCTGACCAACGGCGCTGTCGTGGCGACCTGCGCGGCGTGCTCCGGTGGCTCGAAGGTGGGCTACATCGGCAACGGTGCGGCCCTGACCGTCAACGGTGTCGCCGGAGGCACCGGCGGGGCGCGGCCGCGGTCACCATCCACTACTCGTCGGCGGTCACCCGTACGGCTGTGGTCAACGGGCAGACGGTGACGTTCGCCCCGACCGCCGACTGGAACACCGTGGGCTCGGCCACCGTCACGCTGAGCCTGCCCGCCGGCACCGCCGCCATCACCATCGCGAACCCCACCGGCTGGGCACCCGACATCGACCGCATCACCGTCGGCTGACGCCCGCCCTGAACCGAGGAGCCCCCATGCGAAGATCACTGCGCGCGGCCGTCGCCGTCCTGACCGCCCTCACCCTGACCGCCGGCACGCCGGCCGTCGCGAATCCGGCGTGGACGTCGCTGCCCTACTCCTCCGCCCCGGCGGACAACCCCCTCAAGGGCTTCCTGCCGTTCGCCGGCGACCACCGGACCTTCCCGCACAGCATGGAATGGTTCTACCTGCCGCTGAGCGACGTGATGACCGGACCGCGACAGTTCGACTGGACCGCGTTCGAGACCCAGCTGGGCGCCATCGCCGGCCGCGGGCACCAGGGCGTGTTCCGGTTCTATCTCGACTATCCCGGCCGTCCCAGCGGGATCCCGCGGTACCTGCTCGACCAGGGACTGCTCACCCGCCCGTACGCCGATTTCGGCAACGACGGCGTCAGCGTCGCCCCCGACTACAACGACCCCCGCCTGGTCGCGGCCCTGGAGAACTTCATCACCGCCCTCGGCCGGCGGTACGACGGCGATCCGCGGATCGGCTTCATCACCCTGGGCCTGATCGGCTTCTGGGGCGAGTGGCACACCTGGCCCCACGACGGCACCACCGAGCCGGAGAACTGGATGCCGGGCGACGACATCCTCACCCGGATCCTGCAGCGCTACGAGTCCGCGTTCGACGAGACCCGGCTGCTGGCGCGCTATCCCAGCGCGCAGAACAAGAACCTCGACATCGGCTACCACGACGACTCGTTCGCCTTCGAGACCCTGCCGCCCACGTCCTGGCACTTCGTCCAACGACTGATCGACGAAGGCGTCACGGACAAATGGCGCCGCCAGCCCATCGGCGGCGAGCTGCGCCCCGAGATCCAGTCGTGCCTGTGGGACCAGCCGGTCAGCTGCGACCAGTACGAGGACTACACCGCATCCGTGCACGCGACGCACGCCTCCTGGCTGATCAACCACGCCGCGTTCGCCGGGGCAGGCTTCACCGGCGACAAGTACCAGCGGGCCGTGACCGCGGCCAAGTCGCTGGGCTACGAACTGACCGTCACCGAGACGAAACTGACCCGCGACCGCGTATCGGTAGGCATCGCGAACCGCGGCACCGCGCCGTTCTACTACGACTGGCCCGCCGAGCTCGCCGCCGTCGACCGCTCGGGCCGCATCGTGCGGCGCTGGCCCACCCGCTGGACGGTGGCCGGCATCCAGCCCGGCGAGGAGCCCACCCAGCTGTCGTCCCGGATCAACACCCTGGGCCTGCGGCCGGGCCGCTACGACATCGTCATGCGGCTGCCCAACCCCATGCCCGGCGGTATCCCGCTGCGCTTCGCCAACACCGGTCAGGACACCGTGTCCGGGTGGCTCACCCTGGGGTCCCTCAAGGCCCGTTAGCAGATCCGGTGACTGCTCGTCCCGAGAGAATGGAGTGACATGCCCCGCTCGACCCTGCGGGCGGGGCGGCGGTCCGGCCCGGCCGGCATGCCGGTGCCCTCCCCGGCACCTGCATGCCCATTCCATCCGCCGCTGCTGCGGTCGGCGGCGGTCCGGAAGTTCAGCTGGGTCGCGGTCGCCGGCTCGTCGCCGCTCAGTCGGCTGCGGCCTGGACGGCGGCGGCGATCGGTTCGAGCCCGGCGATCAGCTCGTCCAGCTCGCCCGCGCTCAGCACCTCGTACGCCGGCGCCGCCAGCTCGTCGGTGCGGGACTCGATCCGCTCCCTGAGCTCCCGGCCGGCGTCGGTGAACCCGCCGGCGGCGTCCACGAGGCCACGGCCCCGCAGCCCGTCGACGACAGCGGCCAGCTGCGCCCTGGGCAGGTGATGGACCCGGCCGAACTCGTGCGCCCTCATGCCGAGCGACAGAGCGAGCAGGACGTGCGCCTCGGTGCCGCCGATGCCGTCCGCGACCAGGGCGGCGTTGTGGCCGTCCCCGCGGTGCTCCCGCAGCAACGTCGCCGCGTGCCAGAGCCGGGCCACCGGCTCCGCCGGCACCTCGAGCGCCTTGAGTCCGGCATACAGCACCCGGCCCTCGGTCGGTGCGCTGACCGCCGCCCGCGTGGCGAGGTCAGCGGCGCGCGCCAGGCCCGGCGAGTCGGCCAGCTCCCCGATCAGCTGCCGCAGCGCGGAGGCGCTGCCCCGCTCGCGCACGGCGATCGCCTCCTGCGGGGTGATCTTCCCCCAGACCCACGGGATGTGACGGGTCACCTCACCGTCGGCGAAGTTGTAGAAGACCGCATGCACCACCGCGGCCGGTGCCAGCCCCAGCGGCGCCGCGCGGCCCGCGAAGTATCCGTCCCAGTAGTTGCGCATGCCCAGGGCCAGGAACGCCTCGTTCGGCACCTCGGAGAAGGTGACGGTGGCGATCGGCTCGACGAGCTCGAACATGCGGTGGACCTTGACCTGTGGATGCGACATCGGCGGGCACCTCCGGTGATCGTGACGACGCCCTCGTGGGCGGCGTTCACCGTAGCTACGAACAGCGCGGCCCGGATCCGACAACTCCGGCCGGCAACAACGCAATCAGGAGGAGCCTCAACGGCGACCGAACGTCGCGGCGGTGAGTCGAGTAGCCCATGGTGAGGTCGTCGACGCTGACGGTAGCGTGTGGCCATTCACGGCATACCCTGAGGAGCAGACGTTGGAAAGCGAGATCCAGCTGATCAGTGACGGCGATGGCCTGGCGGTCATCGGACATCCGGCGGCTGTCGATCGTTTCCTGACCACAGAGCGACTGCCGTCGAAGGACCTCGGACTGGAACGGCTCAGCTCGGCCCTCCGTACCGGATCCACGATTGCCAAAGGCGGCTCAGAGATCGCCGAGCACTCCGGTCGCTGGGTTCAGCTGACCGCCGAGTCTGCTCAGGCGATGAAGAAGTACAACCTGATGCCGGGCTCGCAGAGCGACGTCAGCCGCGCCGTGCTGACCGACCACGGCAAGATCACCGGCCTGCTGGAGATTGTGCGGGGGCAGACCGTCAGCGGGGTGCTGACCAACCCGGCTCTCCTGACCGGTGCTGCCGGGCTGATGGCGCAACTCGCGATGCAACAGGCCATGGACGAGATCACCGACTATCTCGCCGTGATCGACGCGAAGGTCGACGCCGTGCTCCGAGCCCAGACCGACGCCGTGGTGGCTGACATGATCGGGGTGGAACTGGTCATCGACGAGGCGCTGACCATCCGGGAACAGGTGGGCCGGGTCTCCGCGGTCACCTGGTCGAAAGTGCAGGCCACGCCGCTGCCACTGGCCCGGACCCAGGCGTATGCGTTGCGACAGCTCGATGCCATCGCCGACAAGCTGGAGACCCAGTCCAAGGTCGGTGAGCTGGCGAAGACGTCCAGGGAAGCCGAGATCAAGGTTCAGGAGTGGCTCGCCGTGCTGGCCCGCTGTTTCCAACTCCAGGACGCGGTCGCCGTGCTCGAACTCGACCGGGTGCTGGACGCGTCCCCGGAAGGGCTGGAAGAGCATCGCGTCGCCATCCGGACCGCCCGGCGGAAACGCCTCGAACTCATCTCGCGCAGCACCGAGCGCCTGATGGCGCGGATGGACGCGGCCGCCGGCACGGCCAACGCGAAGGTCCTGCTGAACCCGACCACGTCGCGCGCCGTGGTCCATTCGGCCAACCACGTGGCAACCCACGTGGTCGCCTTCAACGGACGACTCGGCATCGAAGGCGATCGTCAGTCACGCAGTGCCAAGCGATGGCGGGACGCGGCCGTGGAAGTGCGCGACAGAGTCCTCGACACCGGGTCGGAGGTGAAGGACAAAGTCCTGGAGACCGGGGCGGAGGGCGTAGGGGTCGCCAGTCGCTTCAGTACGGATGCTCTCGGACGGGCCAGATCGATGATCGGCAAGGTCTCCGGAGAGGTCACCGAGCGGGCCCAGCGGCAACTCGGGAGTAAAGAGGAATCCTGATCGAACCCGGTCCTGCAATGACAACCCGGCAGGTTCTGAACTGGCCACCTGGTCGGCGGGCTGACTACTCCGGGCCGGCTGCCGCCTCCGCGCCTCCGCGACTCTGCGCGGGTGCCTGGCAGTCTTGCAGTTTGTCCGACGCTGACGGATCGGCGATCACCACGAACGTCGGCGGCTCGCCGTAGACGTCGCGTAGCCGGGGCGCGCCCGGCGGCAGTGCCGGAGCCACCGCGCGGAACACCACTTCCGCGGCTTTCATCCCGTAGTCGGCGAAGTCCTCCGTGGCCAGGAGCCAGACCCCGCCCTCGGCGAGCGGTTCCACCTCGGCGAATGCGCCGGTGGCAGCCAGCGCAGCGGCACCACCGAGCTTCTCCGCGACCTCCTGCGCGGCGATCGTCAGCCAGGAGTAGCCGCGTAGCCGCTCCCGGGTCTGGGGAATCGCCAGTTGCGCGTTCCGCGTTAGCCCCTTGGAGCATCTCTCCAGCGCGGTGTTGCCCTTGTCCCGCCAGTAGTCGATCTGGCCGTAGCTCGGGTTGAGCCGGTCCGCGGCCTGCCGGATCGCATCGAGCCACCGCTGCTGCTCGGCCGGCCCGGAGCCGGGGTCGGTGAAGTCGTCGGCCGGCACCTGAGCGTCGAGGACCAGCCAGCCGGGGGTGTCCCGTAACGGCCACGCCCTGGCGTACATCAACCGACCGCCGAGGAAGCCGTTCTCGGTGAAGCGGCCGATCCACACCGTGACCTTCTTCGGCAGATCGGTCAGCTCGGCTCGCAGCCACGCCCAGCCTTCGTCGGACAGATGACGCCGCTGGGTTGTCGGGTAGCCGCCGCCGACCGACCGGTCCACCTCGATCAGGCCGTACAACCCGCCCGGCTCGCCCTGCGGGCCATCCGCCAGCGGGTTGAGCCGGGTCGCCGCCGGCAGGCCGGCAAGCTCGGCCCGCTCGGCCGGGGTCAGCGCCTCGGTCAGCGTGTCGAACCAGACGTACGCCGCATCGGCGAGCGATCCCCGGCTGGTGTCGACATTCAGCTGCACTTCAAGCCAGAACTGGGTCATCCCTGTCTCCCATAGCGTCACAGCGCGATCGGCACGGCGGCGGCTAATCGCCGGAGGAGCCCCAGAAATAGATTTCGCTGGGCTCGCCGGCGGCGTCGTACAGGACCGCGCAGCGGCCGGACCATCGCTCCGCGGCGAGCGACTGGAGCGCCCCCACGTGCGCGCGGGTCAGCTGGGCGACGCCCAGCTGTTCCATCGCCTCCGCCTCGGTGACCGGTTGGACGGCCCCGTGATCGGGCGTCCCGTCATCGGTCACCACCTCACTGACGTCCAGAATGGAGTGCGTGCCGGACTCCTGAACGGCCTCCGCGGCCCACAGCTCGTCCTCGGTCCGGGGCCGGTCCGGGTATTCGCGGGCCGGCCGGCCGAACTCGTACGGGACCGCCCACCAGTAATCACCACTGTCCAGCACCCGCCGGCGCAGCTCGTCCAGAGCCGCCTGCAGATCTGACTGGTACGGAACGTAGTACTCCCACCCCGACCCACCCATGACGGTCCTCTCGTCGATCATCTGCCGCGACTATGTCACTTCAGGTATCGGCCCAGCGATTCGAGCAGGCCCCGGCTGCCTCGCTCCCGCTCCGGCCCGTCGGCCCAGAACTGGTCGAAGAACACGCCGTGCTCGACGTGCGTGAACCGGGTGCCGTCGTCGATCGGGTCGAGCTCCAGCGACGCCACCGACGTCGACATGTGCATCCCGTCGAGCCACATGTCGTACGTCGTGACGATGCGGACGTGCTCGACGATGTCGGTGTACGTGGCCTCGTACCGGGAAAGCGGTCCATTATGGAATCTTCCCTCGGCGACGTCGCGTCCGCCGACGCGGAAGTCGAAGGCCCACTCGCTCGGCTCCATCGCGTCGCCGGCGCCCCACCAGGCCAGTTTCTGCTTCTCCTCGGCGAACGAGTCCCAGACGCGCGCGACGGGGACAGGGTAGTCGCGGGTCAGGCTGAACCCGGAGCGGGCGAGGCGGCGTTCGATCGTCATCGGTGGGGTCCTATCGCGTGAAGGTGACGTGGATCGTGCCGCTCTCGGCCACTTCCGTCGTCACTTTGTGGGTGTGTTCGAGGCCGCGCAGGTCGTCCCACAGCCGGTTACCCCGGCCGAGCACGATCGGCGCGATCATGACATGCAGGTCGTCCACCAGGCCGGCGCGCAGGAAAGCGCGGGCGGTGGTCACCCCGCCGCCGACGCGTACGTCCAGACCGCCGGCCGCCTCGGTCGCCTCGGCCAGCACGTCCTCGATGGCGGTGTTGCGGAAGTGGAACGTCGTGCCGCCCGGCATCGGGATCGACGGACGCGGCGCGGTGTGGGTCAGGACGTAGACCGGGGTGCCGAACGGCGGCTCGTCACCCCACCAGCCCTTCCAGTCCGGGTCGTCGGGGAACGTGTGCAGCCCGAACATGGCCGCACCCATGATCTCGGCGCCGATGCTCTCGAAGTGCGCGGAGCCGTACCTGTCGTCGACGCCGGTGGTGCCGGCGCCGCTGGTGTCACCGAAGACGCGCTCATGGAACGTTCGGGTCGCGGCCCAGGCCGCCGTGAGGGGACCCCAGTCCTCCCCCATCGGGTTGTCCGGGCCCTGGCCGCCCGAGGTGTAGCCGTCGAGCGAGGCGAACAGGTCGATACGAACACGGGTCATGTCAGGTTTCCTTCGGGTTGGTGCGGGTCAGGTGAATGCCGAGCCGGTCGGCCTGTCGTTCCGCCGGGGTGCGCTGCTCGTCGAGCCACAGGTGCAGGACGTCGAGGGCGCCCGGTCGCAGGCTCACGGTGCGGACGCGTCCGTGCTTCTCCGAGGTGACCAGCCCCGCGTCCTCGAGGACGCGCAGGTGCTGCATGAGCGACGGCAGAGCCATCGAGAACGGGGCCGCGAGCTCGGACACGACGGCGGGCGACTTGGCCAGCCGTTCCACGACGGCGCGGCGCGTCGGATCCGCGAGAGCGCGGAGCACGGCGTCGAGATCATCGTGATACTTAGGCACGCGCCTTACTATTGCTGACGGACGGGGCTGGGTCAACCGGCAAAGCGCGACGGATCGGCTTGGCGCGTCCGCCTGCGCCGTCGGGGCCGCGCCGGCGTTGGGTCATGATGTTGGGGTGAGCAACCTGACCATCCGGCCCCTGACCATCCGAGCCCGGCGGTCCGAGGATCTCGACCGGTGTGTGGAAATGCTGCGTGAGGTGCGCCTGACCGACGGTTATCCGATGAAATGGCCGTCGGATCCCCGGGCCTGGCTGGACCGGCCGCAGCTCGACCAGGCCTGGGTCGCCCAGAGCTCACCCGAGGTCATCGACGGGCACGTCGCCGTCCAGAACGGCCGGGAGGTCACCCGCCTGTTCGTGGCGCCCGCGGCCCGGCGCCTGAAGGTTGCCGGCGCCCTGCTCGACCACGTGAGCGTGTGGGCCGGCGGCCGGCTGATCTTGCGCCTCGTCGACAAGCCGGGCTCCCCCGCAGCCGCATTCGCCGAGGCCACGGGCTGGCGGTACACGCACACCACGACCGCCGGCTGGAGCGGTCCCCGCGGAGAGGCGGTGCGGCTGCGGCACTACGTCCGCTGAGCGCTCAGCTTCGTCGGCCAGCTCCACCCCGACGATGCGCGAGCCGCCGGCCCGCTCGGCCGCCAGCCAGCCGGCCGGATCCCCGACCCGGTGCACGCAGGTGGGCCGGCGCAGCGTGTTGCCTCGGGCGAGGGCTTCATCAGCCCATCGGAACGGCGGTACGGCCAGACACGCGCCCACCGCGTCACAGGTACGCAGGAGCGTGCCGAGGTTCGTCCCGTGCATCGGCGCGATGCCCGCGGCGTCGGCGGGCGGCCTGAAGGTCCCTCCCGGACCGCACCCGGATGGCGGGACTCAGCGCGGTGGAGCGACCACGCCCCCTCGAATCAGCAGTCATCACGCAGGGCACTTCGCGGCGTGCCCGGGCCATCGTCAGCAACAACGTCGCGGTGAGGGTAGCCACGACGGTCGGAGCGCACCACTGCAATCATTTAAATGCGTAACCATGTTGTCACGGTGTGCGACCGTGAGGCTTGTGGTTCTCGACCTGGTGAACACCGCGGCAGGGCTGCTCGGCCTGGCTCTCACGGCACTCACCCTCATCCGCGTCCGCGCGGTGCGCCGGGCCCAGCGCAATGAACGCGCCCTGGTCCGCACTCTCTACGGCACCGACGCGGCCGCCCTGCGGATCCGTGCCGCAGCCGCTGCGGCTACGGCGCCACTGTCATGCAGGCGGCCGCCGTCTACGAACCGGAACAGCTGCGACCGCAGCTGCTCGAGGCTGAGCGGCGAGTCGCCGGTCATGTCGCCACCTGGCCGGCGGCCGCCCAGCGCCGGATCGGCTACCGCCGGTACTGCACGCCACCGGGACCGCACCTGATCCGAGCAGATCAGACATTCTTCGCAGGCTTCGTCGGATTGCTGTCCGGGCCGATGCCGGTGCGGTTCGACGAACGCGTCTTCCTCCAGTTCCCGTCGGACAGCAAGCTGGGCGCGCATTTCGCCGGCCACTTCGCCCTGCTCTGGGCGAGCGCCAAGCCGGCCGTCACCCACTGACCGCCTGACCGCCCGGGCCGCACGACCGCCCCTGTCGATGGATCCGGGGTACCGGCCGGGATCCAGATCTGTCAAGATGATCCTCTTTCGAAGAAGGACGCAACGTTTCGGGTCCCCCTCCCGTCTATGAGGGCAGGGCCTGGATGGCGCCGGTCGGCTTCCCTCGAATGTGAGAGTAATGATTCAGCGACGCAAGGTGATCATCGGCGCGGTGGGCATGGCCGCGGTTGCCACGGCGGCCGGGTGTTCCTCGTCCGGCAAGGCGGACGACAACGCGGGCTGGGTCGAGCCGGCCGCCAACATCGAGCAGGCAGTCGCCAAGCCCGTCACGCTCAGCGTGACGCCGGCCGACGGGGACACCGATGTGCTCCCGGTGAAGCCGATCGTCGTGAGCGCCGCCGACGGCAAGCTCCAGTCGGTCACCGTCACCGCCGGCAAGGCCAAGATCGACGGCAAGCTACAGGACGACGGGACCTGGCAGTCGACGGAGGACCTCGCGTACGGCAAGAAGTACACGGTCGCCGTCACCGCGGCCGACAGTGCCGGCAAGGCGACCACCGAGAGCACCACCTTCAGCACGCTGAAGCCGGAGAACGTCGCCCGGGTCACGTTCCAGGCCAACGGCATGCTCGCCCTCAAAGAGGGCAAAACGTACGGTGCCGGGCAGCCGGTGATCGTCGCGTTCAGCCGCGCGGTCAACAAGAAAGCGGCCGAGAAGGCCATCGAGATCACGACCCTGCCCGCGGTGAAGGGCAAGTTCTTCTGGAAGGACGACAAGACCGTGCACTGGCGGCCCGCGAAATACTGGGCCGCCGGGACGACCATCAAGGTCAACGTCAACATGTACGGCGTGAAGCTCGGCAAGACGACCTACGGCGCCAAGAACGCGTCCACGAATTTCCGGATCGGCCGGCAGCTGATCGCCGTCAGCGACAACCGCACCCACCTGACCAAGGTCTACATCAACGGCAAGCTCGTCCGCACGATGAAGAGCAGCCTCGGCAAGGGCGGCGGCACGACCGGGGCGAACGGCGAGCGCATCAGCTACTGGACGGCGGGCGGTCCGCACGTGGTGCTGGGCAAGAAGCGCAAGCACACGATGAGCTCGGCCAGTTACGGCGTCACCGACCCCAAGGACCCGAACTACTACGTGTCGGAGAACATCGAGTTCTGCACCCGGATCAGCTACTCGGGCGAATATCTGCACGCCGCTCCGTGGAACGGCTCACTGGGCCGGGCCAACCTGTCGCACGGGTGCATCAACCTCACCACGGCTGACGCCAAGTGGGTCTACAACACCTTCCTCGTCGGCGACATCGTCGACGTCAAGAACACCCCCCGCGAGCTGCCGATCTGGAACGGCCTGGGCGATTGGACGGTCCCGTTCGACCGGTACGGCAGCTGACGCTCGCTTGTGACGGACAGGTTGCCGTGCCGCCGCGGTGGCACGGCAACCGCCGCCTACGTCATCCGCTGACCCTCTCCTGGCACGGCACGCAGAAGCGCGCGTGCGGAAGCACCTCCAGCCGCTCCACGGGAATGCTGCGGTCACACTTCTCGCAGACGCCGTAGGTGCCCTCGGCGATCCGGCGCAGAGCACCCGTGATCTGCTCGATGGTGCGCCGGGTGGCGACCAGCAGCTCGGCCCGGTTGTGGGCCTCGCCGGGGTCCCCGGTGTCGGCGTTGATCTCGGTCAGTTCCCGCAGCCGGGCGGTCTGGGTGGCGAAGTCGGCCGACAGGGATGCGCGCAAGTCGGCGAGCCAACTGTGGTCGACGGTCCGGTGGTCGATGCTCATGGGATTGCCTTTCGAGAAAGAAGCGGGAAAACAAAACGGGGCCGAAGCTGCGTGGCTTCGCCCTGGTGGTCGTTCCTGGATGCAACGACTCCGCGGGAGGGCCTCGGCCGGTTCGCGCCGGGCTCGACAGCCGGTGCGCCGGCGGAGCGGTCAGCGCAGCGCGTCGAACGGCGCCAGCTCAGGCGGCGCCTCGCCCTTGAGCACGGTCTGGGCCAGCAACTGCCCGGTGACGGGACCGAGCGCGATGCCCCACATGCCGTGCCCGCCCGCGACGAACACCCGCGGGGCGGCGGTCGGGCCGACCAGCGGCAGCCCGTCCGCGGTGCACGGGCGGGAACCCACCCACTCGTCGCGGCGGTCGTCGAGGTCCACGCCGGTCAGGAACGGGCGTACGGCGTCCACGACGGCAGCGATCCGCCGCGGATCGAGGGCGTCGCCGGGGCGCCGGAACTCCATCATCCCGGCTACCCGCAGCCGGCCGTTCAGCGGCGTACAGGCGACCCGCTGCCGCGGGAAGTACAGCGGCCCGGCGGGCATCCGCGCGGCCGGCACGCTGAAGCTGTAGCCGCGACCGGCCTGGACCGGCTGCCGCACCCCGAAGCTCGCGGTCAGGGCGCCCAGGGCAGCGCCGGTGGCGACCACCACCGCGTCGTGCCGGGTCTGCTCGCCGGATCGGCAGACCACATCGACCTCGTCGGCACCGTGCCGCAGGTCGGTCACCTCGGCGTCCTCGACGATCCGGCCGCCGCGGGCCCGTACCGCTCCGGCGAGGGACCGGACGAACTCCGGCGGGTGCAGATAGCGCTGCCCGCGGATCTCCACGGCAGCGCCGACCTGGCCGGTCAGCGCCGGTTCCATGACCCGGGCCCGCCGGCCGGAGACCCGTAGGTAGTCGACCTCCTGACCGGCGGCGGCGATCTGTTCCAGCTCGGCCAGCAGACCGTGGGCGTCGCGCTCGCGGGCGAAGCAGGCGAGGAAGGCGGCCGCCTTCGTCGTGGGCGCGGTGACGCCGCCCGCGGCCAGCACGTCGAACGCCTCCAGCGCACGCTCGTTCAGCGGGACGTAGGCGGCCATCCCGCGTTTCCACCGCCGAGCTGTGCTGTGCTTGACGAACGAGGCGAGGAAACGCAGCAGGTCGCGGTCGGCCCGGAGCGGCAGATACACCGGTGACCGGGGACTCAGCACGGCGCGCAGGCCGTAGCGCAGCACTGCGGGTTCCGGCAGGGGTGCGGTCAGTACCGGCGTCAGCCATCCGGCGTTGCCCCAGGATGCGCCGGCGCCCACGTGCTGCCGCTCGTACACCGTGACCTGCACGCCGGCCTCCTGCAGGAACCAGGCGGTGGACAGGCCCACCATCCCCGCCCCGATGACCGCGACCTCACCCGGCGAGCCACGCCCTTGATACCAGGAAGACACGTCGTACCTCATCTCTGCGGTTGCACCGACCCACCATCGTCTCCGCGGGCCGGCCGGCCGGCGAGGGGCGGCATCGGCCGATCTACGGCCTCACTTCCTGCCGACGCCCGGCAACCAGCCGCGCCGGCCGGCCGCTCCCCCGGCGCTGACGCAGGCCGGTCCGCTGTTCCGGGTGGACGATCATGACCGGGCAGTCGGCGTGGTGGAGCAGCTGCTGGCCGACCGAGCCGAGCAGACTGCCGACCAGCGCGCCGTGCCCACGGCTGCCGACGACCAGCAGACCCGCCGCGCGGGAGACGTCGATCAGGTTCTTCGCGGCGCTGCCCGGCTCGATGCGGGTCCTCACCCGCACCGCCGGGTACCTGTCCAGCCACGGCGTCAGGGTCGTGTCGAGGTCACGGGCCACATCCCGCCGGACCGCGTCCGGGTCGTAGGGCAACGGCGGCACAGCCATCCCGTACGGCGGCATCGGCATGGGGTAACTGCGCACCACGAGCAGTTCGCCGTCACGCCGCTGCGCCTGGTCGAACGCCCGCGCCAGAGCGCGGTTCGCCGGGACCGAGCCGTCGACGCCGACCGCGACCGGGCCGGACGGGGTTTCCCGCCGGCCGCGGACGACCACCACGGGACAGGCCGCCCGGGTGACCACCTGCTGGCTGACCGAGCCCAGCAGCAGGCTGGTGAAGCCGCCGCGCCCGCGGTTGCCGACCACGAGCATGGCGGCGGTGCGGCCGACTTGCCGCAGGACCGAGGCCGGATCACCGACGACGGCGGCGCCGGAAACCTCGACGCCCGGCGCCAGAGCCCGCGCCTCCGCGACGGCCGCGGCCGCGATCTCGTCGGGCTGTTGCGCGAAAACATCCGACGCCTCGTGAGCAGTCACAATCTTCAGTGGAGAGTCGTTGCGCCGGGCCTCCGTAGCGGCCCACCGCAACGCGGCCCGGCTCTGCTCCGAGCTGTCGATGCCGACGACGACGTCGAGGTGTCTCATCTCTGCCTCCAGTCACGGGAACGGGTCCGCAGCACCATGGTTGTCGCGACTTCGGCGACAGGGCAGGAGAGCGAGCCACCAATCCGGGAGCTCCACGTTGCCGACGGCCGGCAGTCAACGCGGCAGCCGTACCAGCACGTTGCCGGTGATCGGCAGCCCACGGTCGCCGACTTGTCCGCCGCGGAACCTGCCGGTACGCCGCGGCCGAGCCCATGGTGGAGGTGGCGGCTGAAATCGCCGGAGGGCTCCGATACGGATCAGGAAGGAGACATCATGCGTTCCCCTTCACCGCTGCCGGTACTTGTCGGATTCGACGGTTCGACGGCAGCCTTGTCGGCTGTTCACCACGCCGCCGGCGAAGCGCTGCGGCGCGGCTGTGGCCTGCAGATCGTGCACGCGTTCGGCTGGCCGGTGATCCTGCCGCCGTTCCACGCGCCCTACGATCAGCATGATCAGGGCCCCCGGGCGGCGATGCTGGATCTCCTGGCGCAGACCGCGCACGAGGTCCGCGCCGTCCATCCGCTCGTGCCGGTGACCACCCGGCTGATCGACGGATCACCCGGCGGGGTACTGGTCGACGCCTCCAGCGATGCCCAGCTGCTCGTCCTCGGTCATCGCGGCCTGGGCGGCTTCGCCGGGCTCCTGGTCGGCTCGGTGGCCACCCAGGCCACAGCCCATGCCCGCTGCCCGGTCGTGGTGGTACGCGGCGACAGTCCGCTGGAAGGCGCGCCGGTCGTGCTCGGCACCGACGGCTCGCCCGGGGCCAACCGGGCGGCCGAGGTCGCCTTCGCGCAGGCGCAGCTCCGCGACGTCGAGCTGATCGTGGCCCACCACCAGCCGGCCGGCAGCAGCTCCGCGTTCTGGGCCACAGCGGGCGACGCGGGTGCGCTCGGGGCCGGTACGCGCCACCCCGACGTCAAGTACCGCACCGAGGTCGTGTCGGGCGATTCGGTCGGGTCCGCACTGATCGACCTCGCGTACCGCACCGCGGCCGGCCTGCTGGTCGTCGGTACGCGAGGCCGGGGTGGCTTCCGCGGCCTGGTGATGGGCTCGACGTCGCGAAGCCTGATCGAGCACGCCTCGTGCCCGGTGCTGGTGGTTCCCGCACCCCAGGACGTGCATTGACGCGACGACACCGTCGCCGACCCGAAGGGAGACAGACATGCTCAACGACGCCGAACAGCGCCGATTGACGCAGATCGAACAGGAACCGCGGTCCGACGATCCGGAGTTCACGCAGCGATTCGGCCGGCTCCCGCTGCGCTCGCCCCAGGAATGGCGGGGCATGACCGCACGCGGGTGGTTGCTCGCGGCCGCGCTGGTCATGGGCTTCGCCGTGCTGATGGGCAGCCGCGGAATGGCGCTCATCGCGGTGTGCGTGGCGGCCGTGAGCGGCGGCATCTGGCTGACCCACCACCTCCGCTCCCCCGACGACCGGCGACCGCCACGGCCGTAGCCGTTCCGGGGCAACGGCAGGGAGAAGCGTCGGACCTGCCCGGGGTCGCCTCGCGCACCGGCATGTCACACAGCCGAGGGCGGTACATCGGAACGCGCTCGCGACGATGCACTCCAGCGGCCCACGGGGGAAGGCCGGCGAACGCGCACCGTGGCGTTCGATGTCTCGGCGTGCCCACGGGTGCTGCGACGGCGATCGGTCAGGTCCGACGCCTGGTCCGATGGTGACGCGGTCCCGACCACGCCGACATGCGCGCCGCATGCAGCAACGGCCGTTCCCCATTGCCGCGCGTCGGCAACCACGGCACGTTGCGAGCCTCAACTCCTCCCCCGTTTCGGCGAGGAGGTCCGACTCCTTGAGGAGGGGCCATGTGCACGACCATCGCCTGGGCCACCGACGGTTCCGCGTCGGCACCGGCGGTGCTCGTCATCAGCAACCGTGGGCACGGATCGGTGTGCAACCTCCTGCTCGGCCGGACCGCCACCCGGCTGCCGCACGGCGCGTCGTTGCCGATCATCGCGGTGCCCTCCGCCTCGATCTCGCCGTGGACCGGCGTTCAGCCGGCGCAGCCGGGTCACCCGGTCCATCACCAGCGCGCCGACCTCGTGGTCGAAGCGGGGTGTCTCCCGTTACATCTTGCCCCAGGTAGTTGCAGCTTCAAGTAATTCAGCTTACCGTATTAGTTGTTGCTTCAAGTAAATCCACTTCCACGAGAGGAACGGTCATGGCGCACATCAGCATCATCGGCACCGGGAACATGGGCTCGGCGATCGCCGGCCTGGTCACCAAGGGCGGCAACACCGTCGAGGTGTTCAGCTCCTCCGACACCGGCAAGCCGGTCACCGGCGACATCGTCGTCCTGGCCGTCCCCCACGGGGCTGTGCCGGCCATCCTGGCCGAGCGCGCCGACCAGCTCGCGGGCAAGGTCGTCGTCGACATCACCAACCCCTTGAACTTCGAGACGTTCGACTCGCTGAACGTCGCCGCCGACTCCTCGGCCGCCGCCGACATCGCCCGCGCGCTGCCGCAGTCGCGGGTGCTCAAGGCGTTCAACACCAACTTCGCCGCCACCCTGGTCTCGGGGGCTGTCGGCTCGCTGCCGACCACCGTCCTGATCGCCGGCGACGACGCGGACGCCAAGGCCCTGCTGGCGGGTGTGATCACCACCGGCGGCCTGCGCGCCGTGGACGCGGGCGTCCTGAGCCGGGCCCGGGAGCTCGAAGCGATCGGCTTCCTCCAGCTCACCCTGGCGGCCGGCGAGAAGATCGCCTGGACCGGAGGCTTCGGCGTCGTCGCCTGATCGATCGCCGGCTGGCAATTGCACGACGGTAAATGGCCGGTTAACCAAAGGACATTGGATCACGTCGAGCTCCCGGCTTAGCCTGGCCGCAAGGCAACCGGGAAGCCGAAAAGGAGCTTGGCGTGTTCTACGAGATCCGACGGGAAACGGCGGTGCCGGGCCGCGGCAAAGAATTGGCTCAGTGGATGGACGAGCAGGTCATTCCCGTGCATGAGGCCGCCGGAATGATGGTCGTGGGCGCGTTCACCGATATCGAGGACGAGGACGCTTTCGTCTGGATCCGTAAGTTCCGCGATGCGGAGGAACGCGAAGAAATCGTGGCTCGGGTGCACCGGGATCCGCTTTTCGAAGCCGAGATCAGGCCGCGTCTCGGTCACATTCTGGCCGGTGCAGCGGTCACCGTACGGCTGGCGCCGACCGGCTCCTCCACGCTCTCATGAGTTTGGTCATCGAGTCCGGTGTCGCCGTGCCGATGCGCGACGGCGTCACCCTGGCGACCGATCTGTGGCGCCCGGCCGGGAACGGTCCGTGGCCGGTCCTGCTGACGCGCACCCCGTACGGGCGGACCTCGACCGCGCACCTGGGCAATCCGAAACTGCCCGACATCCGGGCTCTGGCCGACCACGGCTACCTGGTCGTCGTCCAGGATGTCCGGGGCACCGGGGACTCCCCCGGCCGGCTGGAACCGCACCGCTTCGATCGGAGCGACACCGTCGACACCCTGGCCTGGATCGCCGGGCAGACCTGGTGCGACGGCCGCGCGGGGATGTGGGGCGCCTCCTACATGGGCTTCCCGCAGTGGCAGGCGGCCACCCAGGCCCCGCCGGTGCTGCGCGCGATCGCTCCCCTGATGACCTCGGCCGACCCGTACGGGGCCTGGCACTCGGCGCAGGGCGCCTTGGCGCAGGGCACGTTGCTCAACTGGTCGGCCCGCATGGCCATGGCCAACCTGTCACGCGAGGAGAGCGACGGGCCCTCGGCAGAGATCCGGGACGCGCTCGGCGATGTCGACATGCTGATCGGCCGCCACGACGCCATCGTCCGGGGCCTGCCCTGGCTCGGCGAGATGCTGGCCCACCCGGAGTACGACGCGTACTGGCGATCCCGGTCCGCGTTGGAGCGCAGTGCGGCGATCACCGTTCCGGCGTTCAACCTGACCGGCTGGTACGACGTGTTCGCGCGGGAGGTCGTCCGCTCGTACACCACCATGCGCCGCAGCGGTGGCAGTGCGGCGGCCCGGGAAGGGCAGCGGCTGGTCATCGGCCCGTGGGGGCACGGTGACGGTGCCGATCTCGGTGTCTTCCCGGACCGTTCGTTCGGCCTCGCCGGGTCGGTCAGGGCGGCGGCAATCACCCAGGCGCATCTGCGGTTCTTCGACCGGTGGGTCAAAGGCCACGACGACACCGACCCCGGCGCGCGGGTACGCATCTTCGTCATGGGCCTCGACCAGTGGCGCGACGAGGACGACTGGCCCCTGCCCGGCACCCGGTACGAGGACCGCTTCCTGCACAGTGCGGGACGGGCCAACAGTTCCGAGGGCGACGGACGGCTCCACCGGGCCCCGGCTGTCGAGGAACGCAGCGACTCGTTCTCCTACGATCCGCGCCACCCGGTCCCGACCGTGGGCGGAGCGACCCTCGGCGTCGACGGGCTCGCCGGCCCCACCGATCAGGCGGAGGTGGAACGTCGTGACGACGTCCTCTGCTACACCGGCGAATCGCTCGTGGCGCCGCTGGAGGTCACCGGCCATGTCACCCTGACCGTGCACGTGTCCTCGACCGCGGCCGACACCGACGTCACCGGCAAGCTCGTCGACGTCTTCCCCGACGGTCGCGCGATCATCCTGTGCGAGGGCATCTGCCGGATGCGGTACCGGAGCTCGCTGAGCCGGCCGCAGCCGCTGGAGCCGGGCGAGATCGTCGAGGCGACGATCGGGCTCGGCGTGACCTCCAACGTCTTCCTGCCCGGGCACCGCATCCGGCTCGAGGTGTCCAGCAGCGACTTCCCGCGCTACGACCGCAACCCCACGGCCGGCGTCGAGGTCGCCGTGAACCGCATCTTCCACGGACCGCGGCATCCGAGCCGGCTGACGGTGCCGGTGATCGCGAGGACCCCGTGAGCGTGCAGCGCATCGAGGCGGACCTGCTGATCCCCGGCCGCGGCGCGCCCGTCCACGACGGTGTCGTCGTGATGGACGGCCCGGTCATCACCTACGCGGGTCCGCGCGGCGGTGCTCCGGCCGGATCCGCGACGGCCGAGCCGGTCCGGGCCCGTACCGTCATGCCGGGAATGTGGGATTGCCACACGCATCTCAACGGCGGCCGCCCGGGCTCCTTCGATTTCGCCCAGCTCGTGCAGGAGCATCCCGCGACCCGCGCGGCCCGGGGTGCGCAGAGCCTGCGCCGCGCGCTCGATGCCGGTGTCACGAGCATCCGGGAGCTCGGCGGGATGGGGCTGCACCTGGCTCCGGTGGTCGCCGAGGGGTTCGTGCCGGGCCCGGCGATCTACGCGGCGGGCTCGGTGCTGTCGGCCACCGGCGGTCACGGAGACATCCACACCCTGCCTACGGCCTGGGTGCACGACTGCGGGCGCGCGGGCGCCGGCTTCCGCCTGGCGGACGGCGAGGCCGAGTGCGCCAAAGCGGTACGCGAGCAGCTCCGGCACAACGCCCGGATCATCAAGGTGTGCGCGTCCGGCGGCGTGCTCAGCGTCATCGACGATCCGATCCATCAGGAGCTGACCGTCCGGGAGCTGCGCACCGTGGTGGAGGTGGCCGGGCTCGCCGAGCGCAGTGTCGCGGCGCACTGCCACGGCAAGCCGGGGATCATGGCGGCGTTGGAGGCCGGGGCGCTGACCATCGAGCACGGCAGCTACCTCGACGACGAGGCCTGTGAGGCGATGACGGAGGCCGGGGCGATCCTGGTGCCCACCCTCACGATCGTCCAGGAGTTGCTGGACAGCGAGCTGCTCCCGCCGTACGCGATCCGGAAGGTGCGGGGCATCGCCCAGCTGCACCGGGAGAACATCGCCCGGGCCCACCGGGCCGGCGTGCGGATCGCGATGGGGTCGGACATCCAGAGCACCGGCGATGCCCGGCCGCCTGGGGACGGCACGGGCGCGAGGCGGCGTTGCTCCACGAGATCGGCATGGAGCCGCTGGACGTGATCGAGGCCGCCACCGCCAACGGCCCGGCCACCCTGGGCCGGCAGGCGCCGCTCTCCGGGCAGCTGCGGCCGGGCTACGACGCGGACGTCGTGATCGTCGACGGTGACCCGCTGCGCGACGTCTCCCTGCTCGCCGACCCGGCCAGGATCTCGGCGGTCTGGCGGGCCGGCATCCCGGTGAAAGGCCGGCAGACCACGTGGATCTCGAACGCGTCCTCCTGCTGATCCTGGCCGGCGTCCTCGCGGGAGGGGTGAACGCGCTGGCCGGCGGCGGCTCACTGATCACGTTCCCGGCTCTGCTCATGACCGGCCTGCCCCGGTCGGGGCGAACGTCACGAACTCCGTGTCGGTCTTTCCCGGCTACCTGTCCAGCGTGCTGGGCAGCCGGGCCGACCTCGCCGGGCAACAGCACCGGCTCGGCCGGGTGCTGCCCGCGGGTGTCGCCGGCTCGGCCGCCGGCTGCGCGTTGCTCCTGGTCACGCCGGCTCGCGCGTTCGAGCTCATCGTGCCGTTCCTGGTGCTGGCCGCGGCCGCGGCGCTGCACTTCCAGGACCGGCTGCGCGGCCTGGTCGGTCATCCGCGCGCGCTCAGCCCCCGCCGGCAGGCGATCGCGCTGCAGGTCGTCGTCTTCGCCGGGGCAGTCTACGGCGGCTACTTCGGCGCCGCGATGGGTGTCATGTACGTGGCCGCACTCGCCCTGGTCCTCGACGAGACGCTGAACCGTCTCAACGCTCTCAAGAACGTCCTGTCCGCCACCGTCGGCGCCGTCACTCTGTTGACGTTCGCGCTCTTCGGCCCGGTCGACTGGCCGGTCGTGCTGATCCTGGCTCCGTCGACCGTCGTCGGCGGCTACGCGGGTGCGCTGCTGGCCCGGCGGCTGCCCCCGCGCATTCTGAAGGCGCTCATCGTCACTTTCGGCACCGCCATCGGCTCGGTCCTGCTGGTGCGCGCGCTCACCTGATTGATTGCGTCACGGTAAATCGCTGCTTCACCATTTCGCATTGGCTATTGCCGGTGAGTTTTCTTAGCGTTGTTCCCACGATGAACATCACACCGCTCGACCACATGCAGATCGCCGGAGTCGTCGCCGCTCTGGCCCACGCCCAGGACGACAAGGACTGGGAACGCTTCCGGCAATTGTTCGCCGACCGGGTGACGCTCGATCAGTCCGGGCAGTCCGGCGCACCCGCCGAGGAACTGACGGCCGACGAACTGACCGCCAAGGCCCGCACTGTGCTGGAGGGATTCGCCGCCACCCACCACGCGAGCTCCGACCTGCTCGTCGAGGTGACCGGTGCGGGCGTCACCGGCCGGGCGCACATGGTCGCCTATCACCACCTTCCGGCACCGGGCGTCGACTTCTGCGTCATGCGCGGCTATTGGCAATTGGAACTGACCCGTTCACCGCAGCAGCGCTGGCTGATCCGGCGCTGGGCCGTCGTACGCACCGCGCCCTGGGAGGGAAACCCTGATCTGTACCGCATGGCCAGCAAAGGAAAGCACCGGGTCGTAGCAGAGAATCAGAAGGGATCGACCACATGCGGGCAATGATCGCCGGCGGCGGAATCGTCGGACTCACCAGTGCCATCGCGCTGCGGGCTGCGGGTATCGACGCCGTGGTGCACGAGCAGGCGCCCGAGATCCGCGCCGCGGGCGCCGGGCTCGGGCTGTGGGCCAACGCGCTGGCCGTCTTCGACGAGCTCGGGCTGGGCGAGCAGCTGCGGGCCATCGGGCGGCCGGCCGAGATGTACTTCCGGGACCCGGCCGGCCGGCTCATCGACCCGCCCGGATTCTCCCCGGACGATCACCGCTACCTGCTGGTGAACCGTCCCAAGCTCAACGCGTTGCTGGCCGAGGCGGTGGGCCACGACAACATCCGCCTGAATTCGCGTCTCGTCAGTTATGAGGAGACCGACGCCGGCGTGACGGCCCACTTCGACGACCGCACATCCGCCCAGGCGGACCTGCTGATCGGCGCCGACGGCGCCTACTCGGTCGTCCGGTCCCTGCTGGTGCCCGGCAGCGACGCGATCGAGCACGAGGGACACCACGCCTGGCGCTCGGTCGTCCCGCCACCTCCCGGGGTCTCCATCGACGCGAGCGTGATCGTGCTGGGCGACAAGCGCACCCGCGGCGGGTACGTGCCCACCGCCGACGGAACCGTGTACTGGCTGGTCAACCAGTTCGACGCGGATCCGCTGGAGGGCACACCGAAGCACCAGGCCGCGCAACGGGCCCGGTTCCTGGACACCACGGGCTGGAACCCGGCCATGCTGGCCCTGATCGAGTCGAGTCCCGACCACACGATCCTGCACAACCAGATCATGCTCGTCCCACCGTTGACCCGGTGGGTCTCGCACCGCGTCGCCCTGGTCGGTGACGCCGCGCACGCGCTGTCCCCGCACATCACCGCGGGCGCGTCGCTGGGCGTGCAGGACCCGCTGGTGCTGGCCCGGCTGCTCACCTCGACGCCGGAGATCCCGGACGCGCTGGCCGCGTACGAGCGGGACCGGCTGCCGCACTACGCCCAGGTCAACGAGCTGTCCAGCAAGGTGGAGAACTCGGCGACCCCCGACGAGTTCGCCACCAACTACGTGGCCTTCACGCGCTGGATGCTCAACCGGTAGCCGGCGCCGGCCGGCAGATCTCGGCCAGCGCGTCCCGGATCCGGTCACGGAGCCAGGCGTGCGCGGCGTCCGAGTCGTTGCGCTGGTGCCAGGTGCAGTTGATCGGGGCTGCCGGCACCGGCGCCGGCAGCGGGCGGGTGATCAGGCCGAAGCTCTCGACGACGGGACGGCTGATCAGCGCGGTGGTGGTGACCAGCATGTCGCTGCGGCTGGCGATGCGCAGGGCCATCGTGAGGCTCGCGACGGTGGCGACGACCCGGCGGCCCAGGCCAACGGCGGCGAGCAGGTCGTCGATCGGGTCGGTCAGCCGCCCCCGGCGGGAGACGAGCACGTGCTGCTCGGCCGCGTACGAGGGCAGGTCGAGGCTCTTGCCGCAGGGATGGTCCGGGCGCATCGCGACGGTCAGGGAGTCGTGGCCGAGGGTCTCGCAGCGGAACTCGGGCAGGCTCGGGCGGCCGGTGCCCAGCTCCAGGTCCACGTGGCCCTGCCGCAGGCCGCCGGTGTCGACGGTGCTCTCGCCCACGATCCGCAGCCGTACGCGGGGCGCCTGCGCGTGGATCCCGGCGACCAGTACAGGTGCCAGTGAGGTCGCGAGGGCGTCGTTGCACTGGACGGTGAAGATCCGGTCCAGGACGGCCGGCTCCACCTCGCGCCGCGGCGTGAGCACGTCGTGGGCCTGGCGGATCAGTTGGCGGACGTCGTCGCGGATCGCCAGCGCGTACGGCGTGGGCGTCATCGAACGGCCGGTGCGCACCAGGATGTCGTCGCCGGTGAGCTTGCGGAGCCGGCCGAGCGTCCGGCTGACCGCCGGCGACGACAGGTGCAGCCGCTCCGCCGCGCCCATAACGCTGCGCTCCTCGAGCAGGGCGTCCAGCGCGGTGAGCAGATTCAGATCCACGGACATGGGTCCGACGCTAGGTCAGGCCCCGTGGTTATCACCAATGCATCTTTGATATCGAGCCATTCCACCTGTGATAATCCGGGAGTGGAGATGCTGGACATGAACCTGATGGTGGCGCTGGACGCGCTGCTGACGGAGAACAGCGTCACCGCCGCCGCGGCCCGGCTGCACACCTCGCCCCCGGCCATGAGCCGATCACTGGCCCGGCTGCGCCGGCTGCTGGGCGATCCCCTGCTGGTGCGGGCCGGGCGAGACATGGTGCCCACCCGCCGCGCGCTCGAGCTGCGCGCCGAGGTGCACGACGTGATGCAGCGGGCCCGGGTGCTCCTCGAACCCTCACCGGCGTCCGACCCGGCCCACACGGTGCGCGTCTTCGACCTGCGCATGTCCGACATCTTCTCGATGACGGTGACCGCGCAGCTCATCACCGACGTCCGTGCCGAGGCGCCGGGCATCACCCTGCGGCTGCGGCCGGAGGGCCCCGACGACACCGGGATGCGCGACGGCCTGATCGACCTCGACGTCGGCATTCTGGGCCGGCACGACCCCGAGGTGCACAGCGAGCCCCTGTTCACCGAGACGCTGGTCGGTGTCGTCCGCTCGGAGCATCCGTTCGCGCGCCGGGCAAAGGTGACGGTCCGGCAGTTCGCCGCGGCCGACCACGTCGCCGTCTCCCGCCGCGGCCGACGGCGCGGACCGATCGACGACCGCCTCGACGAGCTCGGGCTCACCCGCAAGGTCGTCGCCGTGGTGCCGACCTACGCGGCGTCGCTGTTCCTGGCCCGCGCGACCGACGTCGTCTGCATCGCGCCCGCCCGCGCCGGGCGCGACACCGTCACCGCGCTCGGGCTGCACGCCTTCGAGCTGCCGCTGAGTCTGCCGACCCCGACCATCGAGATGGCCTGGCATCCCCGCAACGACAGCGACCGTACGCACCAGTGGCTCCGCGACCGCATCCGCCGGGTCATCACTCCGCGACGTCCGTGACGGCGCTCCGGCGGATGCTGACGCGGCGGATCAGCTCCATCGCACCGGAGAGCACCACCGCCAGCCCCACTCCCACCCCGAAGGCCAGCAACGCGTTGTCCTGGAAGAGCACGCCCCCGACGTAGCCCGCCAGCACGGTGTAGGCACTCCAGGCGGTGCCACCGATGATCGTGAACAGCACGTAGTTGCGGTAGTTGTACCGGACCGTGCCCGAGGTGATGGTCACGAGGTACCGCCCGACCGGGATGAACCCGCCGCGGGTGTGCAACTGCCGGCTGACCCAGTCGTGGGTGGCCCGCCGTCTGGTGCCCGGCGGCAGCCATTTCTCCACGGCGGAACCCAGTCGATCACGACGATTCCTCTTTCGGACCGGCCGTCCGCGCGGAACTGCGCGTTCCGGCCCGGCTTCCCCGACTCCGAAGCTAGGAAAGATCAGCAGTTGTCACCAGTGCACAGTTGGTACGGAGTCCTTGCGCCCCGGGGAATCCGGTCAGCGGAAGTCGTCGGCGTGGTCGCGGGCCCATGCGGTGAACGTCAGCGCGGGCCGGCCCAGAAGATCGGGCACCGCGTCGACGGCCACGTCCGCGGGCAGCTGCGGCACACTGCCGCCGGCCTGAAGCACCATCTCGACCAGCGGCGCGGGCAGCTGCGTCAACAGATCGGCCCGATGGGTCTCGACGTCCACCTCCGCCAGCCGCACCGGCTCACCGATCGCCTCGGCGATGGCGGCGACCTGGTCGCGAATGGTGACCGGACCCGGCCCGAGGACCGGATAGGCCGCGTCCCCGGCGTCGTCCAGCAAGGCCCGCGCCGCCACCGCGGCGATGTCCCGTTCGTGGACCGGCGCGGTCGTCGCGTCCGGGAAGGCCGTGCGCAGGACGCGTTCGCGGCGGATCGACTGCCAGCGCAAGGAATTGGTGGCGAAGTAGCCCGGTCGCACGAACGTCCGGGCCAGCCCGGCATCGTCCAGCGCCCGCTCGACCGCGGTGTGCCGCAGCGCGATCGGATGGGACGCGGCGTCCGGAGCCAGCACCGTGTAGGACGACAGCAGGACCACGTGCTCGACGCCGGCCCGGCGGGCCGCTGCCGCGAACTCCGCCGCGGTCTCCGGGTGGGCGTAGAGGAAGACCTTGCGGACGCCGGCCAGCGCCGGCGGCAGGGTCGCCGGATCGGCCAGGTCGGCCCGCACCACGTCGACGCCCTGCGGGAAGTCGCCTGGCCGCGGAGCACGACTGGACGCACGAACCTGCGCTCCCGCGGCCACCAGCTCGTTCAGCACCGCGGCGCCGACATGTCCGCGGGCACCGGTCACCAAGATGGTCATGGTTTCACTCTACAGAATTTGAAACCTGTAACAAGGCCCGATGCGGATCGGTATGCTCGGGCGATGCGGACGAGCGGGCCCCTGGATGCCGAGGCGATCCTGTCGGCCACCGAGGACGTGCTGCGCCGCCACGGACCGGCCAAGGCAACGGTCGTCGACGTCGGCAAGGCCCTGGGCGTCAGCCACGCGGCCGTCTACAAGCACTTCCCGTCCAAGGCGGCCCTGCGCGAGGCGGTCTCCCGGCGCTGGCTCAACCGCGATCGCGAGGCCCTTGCGGCCATCGCGCGCGATGCTGAGGTCGCACCGCCCCGGCGGCTACGCTCCTGGCTCGCGGCCCTGCTGGCCGCGAAGCAGGCGAAGGCCCACGACGATCCGGAACTGTTCGCCGCGTACAAGATGCTGGTCACCGAGGACAGCGCCGCAGCGGTCGACCATGTGGCCGACCTCCTGGGCCAGCTGGAAGCCATCATCGCCGACGGCGTGGCTGACGGCTCGTTCCGCGGCGCCGACCCGGCCGGGACCGCCCGGGCCGTGTTCACCGCCACCACCCACTTCCACCACCCCGGCATGGCGAGCGGATGGACGGACCCGGGCATCGAGCACGAGCTCGACGTCGTCTGCACCCTGCTCCTGGAGGGCCTGGCCGGGCGCTAGAGCGTGTCGCCAAAGGGTTACAGCCATTGCAGAAGTGCGGCGATGGTGACGGTGGCCTGGAACGAGGCGCTGGTCTTGTCGTAGCGGGTGGCCACTGACCGGCATTGCTTGAGCCGGTTGAAGCAGCGTTCCACGACGTTGCGGTGGCGGTAGATCAGCTTGTTGAACGTCGGTGGCCGACCGCCGCGCGGTCCGCGGTTGTGGCGGTTGTTCTGCTGATCGCTGCGTTCCGGAATGGTGTGGGCGATGCCGCGTCGGCGCAGGTAGGCGCGGATGCTTCGGCTGCGGTAGCCCTTGTCGGCGATGACATGCTCGGGCCGGATCCGCGGTCGTCCTGGGCCCCGCCGGTCGACGCGGATGGCGGCCATGAGCTGTTCGAAGCGGGACAACGAATCCCACTCGGCATCGGTCAGCTCATAACGGCGGATCACGCCGTACATCATCCACGGTCATGATCCTTTGAAGACGTGCCCTAGAGCGTGTCGCCAAAGGGTTACAGCCATTGCAGAAGTGCGGCGATGGTGACGGTGGCCTGGAACGAGGCGCTGGTCTTGTCGTAGCGGGTGGCCACTGACCGACATTGCTTGAGCCGGTTGAAGCAGCGTTCCACGACGTTGCGGTGGCGGTAGATCAGCTTGTTGAACGTCGGTGGCCGACCGCCGCGCGGTCCGCGGTTGTGGCGGTTGTTCTGCTGATCGCTGCGTTCCGGAATGGTGTGGGCGATGCCGCGTCGGCGCAGGTAGGCGCGGATGCTTCGGCTGCTGTAGCCCTTGTCGGCGATGACATGCTCGGGCCGGATCCGCGGTCGTCCTGGGCCCCGCCGGTCGACGCGTATGGCGGCCATGAGCTGTTCGAAGCGGGTGCAGTCGTTGACGTTGCCGCCGGTCAGCACGAACGCCAGAGTGCGGCCGGTGCCGTCGCAGGCGAGGTGGATTTTGGTGCTCAGCCCGCCGCGGGATCGTCCGATGGCGTGATCCGCTTTATCCGTTTCTCGCTGCCCCCTTTTGCGCCGGCGGCGTGCTGGTGAGCCCGCACGATGGTGGAGTCGACGCTGACCAGCCAGTCGATGTCACCGTCGGCATCGGCGTCGGCCTGTGCACCGGCGAGCATCCTGGTGAAGGTGCCGTCGAGGGCCCACCTGCGGAAACGTGTATAGACCGACTTCCAGGACCCGTACCGGGCAGGCACGTCACGCCAGGGCGCACCCGAACGGATCTTCCACACGATGCCGTTCAGGACCCGGCGGTCGTCGCTGCGAGGACGACCGCCGGTCACCGTCGAGGGCAGATACCGCGACAACGAATCCCACTCGGCATCGGTCAGCTCATAGCGGCGGATCACGCCGTACATCATCCACGGTCATGATCCTTTGAAGACGTGCCCTAGGGCTCAGGCCGTGGTGGACGTACGAGCGGCCGCAGGCTGCGGCCAGGCGCAGGCGACGATGACGGCCAGGAGCGGCAGCAGGGAGAGGATGGCCAGCGGCTCGGCCCCGTAGATCACGAAGCCGCCCCAGTACACCGAGGGCCCGGCGCCGTTGCGGTTGGTGTTGGCCAGCAGCGAGCCGGTCGAGGTCGGGATGTTGCCCAGGCAGGCGGGGGTGAGCATCAGCAGCGTGGCGACGCAGAGCCCCGAGTACACCCGCTGCCGGCCCCGGCCGTAGCGGCGCATGCGGATCGAGGTGCCCAGCCCGAACAACGCGCCGAACAGGGCACCGGCCACGCCGCCGAGGACGGTGTCGCGCAGATGGCCGGGCGGCTCGGCCCACATCAGGTCGAAACTGAGGTCCGGAGTTACCTGCACCGACGCGAGGTACCCGGCACGCGTGCCGGTCACCTCGGCGATCGCCGGCGGCGAGGTGCTCGGCCCGTTCCGGACGACCTTGGTGCGCACGTCGCGCCAGCCCTGGGCCTTCATCTGCTGCCGCACAGCAGCAGCGACCTGCTCCGGACCGCCGGGCGGCGGCGCGGTGGCGGTCACGGAGGTCCTGCCGACCCGTACGCCGGTGCCGCCGTGCAGGCTGTTGTCGCTGTACGGGTTCCAGAAGGTGCTGCGCCCGTACTGACCGGCCTTGTCCCCGAAGACCCCCGGCAGGACCGAGTGCGCGAAGCTGACCGCCGTGGCCTTGTCCGGCGCCATCGTGTCCACGTCGCGCCAGGACAGCCACGAGCCGAGCGCGATGCCGCTGAGCCCGCCGAGCACGGCGGCGAACGCGGCGACGACGAACGCCCGGCGCCCGGCCTCGGCGACGCGCCGGCCGAGTCCGTGCCGCAGCAACAGGGCCGCCTCCCGGGCGGGCGGCCGGGATCGGCCCGGATCGGCGGCGTCGAGCAGCGTCGCGAGGATCTCCGGGCAGCGTTCGCGCCGATAGGCCCGGGGGTACGCCAGCAGCCACCGACGGTATCGGCGAGCCAGCAGCGTGGTCCGGAGGTCGTCGGGCATGTCGGTCCCTTCAGGGGGTACGCCGTTCGCGTCGTCAGGCGGGACTGGGGGCACCGGCGGGGCCCGCGCCGCGCAGTCGCCGGGCCACCATCCGGGCGTCCCGGCGCATCTGCTCGGCCGCGGCGGCCAGCGCGGCGGTGCCCGCAACGGTCAGCCGGTAATAGCGGCGGAGCCGGCCGTCGACGGTCTCCTCCCGGTCGACCTCGATCAGGCCCTCGTCGGTGAGCCGGTCGAGCGCCGCATAGAGCGTGCCGGCGGCGAGGTGCACGCTGTCCGCCGACAGCCGCTCCACTTCCTTGATCACCGCATATCCGTGGAGCGGGCCGAGAGCCAGCGCCGACAGGATCAGAAAGCTCGGTCGCCGCATGCCTGCCAATATACAGTTGATCGAGCTATCGGTGGTAGTCCGGACAGCAGACAGCGGCGGCACCCCGAGGATGCCGCCGCTGTGCGTACCGGGATCGCTAACTGACGAAGGTCCGCCGCCGGCGGGCCCACCAGGCCAGGGCCGCGCCCGCGATGATCAGGGCGAGCGCGAGCGAGACCAGCCAGAGCACCGGAACGGTGTCGCCGGTGATCGGCAGACCGCCGTCGTCGTCACCACCGCCCTGACCGCCGCCCGGCGGGTCGTCGTCGCCCGGAGGCGGGGCGTGGTCGCCGGTCGTCGGCTTGGCCCTGGTGTTGCCGCCGAGCAGCAGCAGGTCGTCGCTCTCGGCGTCGTCGGTCATGGTCTGCACCGACGTCCTCGTGCTCCGCGGCAGGTACTGGTGTTTCGACGTGAACTGCTGCTTGGACACGTTCTTCTTGGGTGACTTGGAGAAGTCGACGCCGCCCATCGTGTAGACGTAGACCTGGCCGCCGGACTCCCACTCGAACTTGTAGTCACCGTCGCGGAAGGACTTCAGGTAGCGCTGCCACGTCTCGTTGAAGTCCCACTTCTCGCCGCGGATCGGCCACTTCGACGCGTCGTCGCTGTTGATGATCTTGTGATAGTCGGTCGACTTCCGCGCGTCCTGCAGCCGGATCCACTCGGCCGCCACCCGGGACGTGTAGACCCGGCGCAGGTCGGCGTACGCGGAATCTTCGTTGATCTTCTTCTCGACCGCCGGGACGATGAGCTTCTCGACGACCTTCTGGTTGTGCTCGATCTGCGCCTTGGTCGGCCGGCACGGGTCGCCGGGCAGATCGAGGGCGAACTCCTGCGGCACCGAGTTGACCTTCAGCGGGGCGTCCAGGATGTAGATGCCGCCGTCCTGCTCGCGCACCTGGGCGGGCTCCGGCTCGATCCAGTTGCGGATGCCGTGCAGGCAGGGCAGCCCGTCGGTCAGCTGGTTCTCGTCCCAGAACTTCTTGCCCAGCTCGGTCTTCGGGTTGAGCGCCGCGGCGAAGTCGTGCTTCATCTGCAGGTCGGCCTCGAGCAGCACCCGCCCGGCGTCGGTCTTGCCGAACTGGGCGTCCATGACCCGCTGCGGCTCGTCCGGGTTGAGGTTCACCCAGAACTTCTCCGGGGTGAGTGCCAGCCACGTGAAGAAGGAGTCGGAGATGAGCTCGGCCTTCTCCCGGCCGCCGAAGCCCGGTTTGGTGTCCGGGTCGGGCATCTTCTCGGCGGTGAACGAGTAGTCCAGGCCCTCACCCTTGACCGGCGCGCCGACGAAACGCAGCTCGAGGGTGGAGAAGTCGACGCCGCCGGGGCCCCGCAGGCGCTGGCCGGTGGCGTCACCCTGCCGGATGCGCTCGATCTGCTGGCGCATGGTCTCCGGGGTCGGCTTCGACTGGTTGAGCATGTCGTTGAGGCCACCGCGGGAGCCGGCGTTGGCCGTCGGATTCGGGTTCAGCGTGGGGTCGAACCGGGTGTGCGGGCCGGGGGTGAACCGCACGACCGGGGTGGAACGGTGCTGGTAGACGGTGACCCGGGACCGGCCGTCGGGGTGCCGGCCGGCGTCGGCGCCGAGCTCACGCAGCTTGGTGCTGGTGCGGGCCTCGGGCTCCTGGCCGTAGACGTAGCGCAGGGAGTAGTCCTTGAACCGGGGGTCCTTGAGCACCTGACGGTCGTTGGGCAGCTGCTTGTCGACGATGCCCCCACCGGACTTGATCTCGACGAACTCCCGGGTCCGCTGGTTGACCGCGTCGTAGCGGCGGATGACCTTGCCGTCCGCGTCCTTGACCTCGACCTCGCAGAGCCAGTCCGGGCCGACCAGGTTCAGGTCCTGGACGACCTTCTTGTGGAAGGCCTCGCCGCGCGTGCGACGCGCGGCGTTGTCGATGTACGCGTCGTTGAGCCAGTCCTGGAACGTCCCCGTGTACGGGTTCGAGCCGCTCTGCCGGTTGTTGTAGCTGGCGTAGACCTTGCGCGGGTCGCCCTCCGGCCACTTCTTCGCGTCGGTGCCGGCCGCCGCGAGGTCCTGGGCCGTGGGCGCCGCCAGCCCGTCCATCGACTGCCGCTGGTTCACGTAGTCGTAGGTGTCCCAGGCCGACTTGATCCGGCTGGCGTCACCACCCGGCAGCGTGCCCGGTTTCGCCGGGTTACCGGTCAGCTTGAACTTCACGTCGCAGCGCTTGCCGGTCAGCGTCAGCGGAGCGGCCACCGAAGCGACGGGAGGGGCGCCGATCGACAACAGCACGGCGCACACGGCCGCGACAAGACCGCGGAACAACAGGTGTATGCGGAGCCGGACTCTGGGGTAGCTCATAGGGGTCCCCGTCCGGGGAGCACGCGCCGGAATCTCCCCGTTTGTAGGCCTCTGGTGCCCGGCGCCGTGTGGCACCATATGGAACGGAACCGTATCGGCGCAGCCCCGATTCGATCGATCGTCGACTATGGGTACCTTTTTGTTATCAAGCGCCGAGCGGAGACCGGGCATGACCGACTGGACCGACAACCCGCGGCTGAACACCTGGTTGGCGGCCCAGCAGCAGGCCTTCGCGGCCTGGTCCCGGGAGACCGGGCAAGCCTGGGACTTCACTGTGGACTCCCTGGACCGCCTGGAGCAGGTCTTGCGGGAGCGGTTCGCCGGCTGGGACGACCTGCTCGTGGCCGAGGAGGCCGAGCAGCCCGCGGTCATGGTGCCCGGCTGGTATCTCGGCGAGGTGCTCAACCGCACCCACGGCACGGTGTGGCACCGCAACCCGGTCGAGCCCACCCATCCCGACCAGCCGAAGACCCCGTTCGTCCAGCTCCCCGAGGAACCCGGGGCGGAGGACGAGGACGACGAGGACGAATCGCCGCCGGTCTGCAACCCGTTCACCGAGATCCGCGGCCTGTTCGTCCGCGGACCCGGCGAGCGCCTGCGGGACGCGGTCACCCGTTACGAGCGGTGAGTCAGCCCACCGGGGTGAACCGATCACTGCTGTGAGCCGTGTTGAAGTAGACGGCCATCATGCGCGTGCGCTCCGGCGACCGCTTACCAGGAGGAACACATGACGCTTCTCGCCCGTCGCGAGATGACCCTGCAGATCCATCCGGCCGGGCTCGGCGCCGCCGTGCAGGCCGGTGTGATCATGTCGCTGGCGGCGACCGTGGGGTTGGGTGCGATCGGCTGGGCGACAGGCGTGGCGTTCGGCGTACTGGCCTGGTCCGTGCTGGCCGAGGGGATCCGCCGGACCGGGGCGCGCAGCTGGGGGCCGGCGGACACGATCACCCTGATCCGCCTGGCCCTGACCGGTGGCGTCGCCGCGCTGGTGGCCGAGGCGCTGACCGGCCGCACGATGCTGATGACGCTGGTGGGCCTGGCCGCGGTCGCCGCCGCCCTGGACGCCGTCGACGGTCAGGTGGCCCGGCGCACGAAGACCACCTCGGCCTTCGGCGCCCGCTTCGACATGGAAGCCGACTCGATCCTCGTGCTCATCCTGAGCCTCTTCGTCGCCAGCTCGCTCGGCTGGTGGGTGGCCGCGATCGGCCTCTTCCGGTACGCGTTCGTCGCGGCGTCCTGGGCCTGGCCGTGGCTGCGGGGCGCGCTGCCGCCGCGGATGGTGCGCAAGGCCATCGCCGCCCTGCAGGGCGCTGTCCTGGTCGTGGCCAGCGCCGATCTCGTTCCGGTGTGGCAGGCGCAGATCGTCGTGGCGCTGGCGCTGGGCTTCCTGACCTGGTCCTTCGGGACGGACGTCGTGTGGCTCCGGAGCCGGCGCTCCCTTGCCGCAGCCGGTGGAAAGAGCTGAAAGACATGACTCCGAGTGCCCACGCGGCGTCGCTCAAGGCCGACCCCGCGTACGCCGCGATCCGCCGCTCGCTGGACTACTACTACGGCGACCCGGGCCAGGACGCCGCGATGGACGCCCTGTATGCGCAGTTCGTCCAGGCCGGTAACCTGGTGTTCGACATCGGGGCGCACGTCGGCGACCGGATCGGCAGCTTCCGGCGGCTGGGGGCGCGGGTGGTCGCCGTCGAGCCCCAGCCGCTGTGCGGCCGCGCCATCCGGGAGATCTACGCCGACGACGAGGACGTGACTCTCATCGAGGCTGTGTGCGGTGCGTCCGAGGCACCGGTCACGCTCTTCGTCAACTCCGCCAACCCCACGGTCTCCACCGCGTCGACGGACTTCGTGGCGGCGGCCGACAACGCCGGCGGCTGGCACCAGGAGGTCTGGGACGCCGAGATGCGGGTGCCGGCCGTGACGCTCGACGGACTTATCGAGCGCTACGGAACCCCCGCCTTCGTGAAGATCGACGTCGAGGGCTACGAGGATGTGGTCCTGTCCGGCCTCAGTCACCGCCTGCCGGCCCTGTCCTTCGAGTTCACGACGATCCAGCGCGACGTGGCCGGCCGCTGCCTGCAACGGATAGCGGCGTCGGGGCCCGTGCTCTGCAACCGGGCCATGGGCGAGAGCATGCGGCTGGAACTCGGCGAGTGGGTCACCCCGCAGGCGATGGCCGACCAGATCATGGCCCTCCCCCACGAGGCCAACGCCGGTGACGTCTACTGCCGGGCGGTGCCGGCTCGGTGACCTGACCAGCTGATCGCCGTGTCCGGCTTCGCGGCCGACCGGCGCAGCACCAGGGCCAGCACGATCTCGGAGATACCGACGACAATCAGGGCGAGGCGGGCCGGTCCCCTGCGCTGCAGGCCGAGCAGGACCACTTGCCCGTACGGTGCGGCGCGATCGCCATGCCGAGCAAACCGGGTACGCGGGTCAGGTCATCATCCTCAGCGGGGCGGAACCCACCCGACTGCACCGGCCCGGCCCCGGCCTGCTGCTCGACCAGCACGGACGGACGTGCGGCCATCGGCCGACTTCACTTCGCGGACGCGGTGGCCGGCGCGATCGCCGAGAGCCGCCGGCAGTGGCGCGACTTCCGGGCCGAACTGACCACCCGGTACGGCAACGACCGGGGTGCGCAAATGATCTGCGCACTCACCCACGACGACCCGGTGCACGACTGCGGCCACCCGTACCGGAACCGGGTCGTCGCAGCCGTGCTCCTCACCGGGACCGTCCTCGCGGTGGTCATGGTGCTGAGGCGGCGCCGGAGGACGGTCAGCCGAGCAGCTCCCATTCGGCCAGCTGGGTCTCGGCGGCACCGTGGTTGGCGGTGATCTGCAACCGGTAGCGGGGATAGGCGGCGGGACCGGCGATGACGAAGGCGCGGGTCTGGCGCCGGTCGCTGAAGTCCAGGTTGCTGCGGGTGTCGAGAGTGACCCAGGTCGTGCCGTCCGTCGAGCCCTGCAGCGTCCAGCTCTTCGGGTCGCGCTGCGGGCTGTCGTCGGCCGAGGTCAGGGTGTACTGCCGGACCGCCGCTGTGCCGGTGCCGGCGAAACGGTATTCCAGCGTCGCGGTGTTCTGGAACGTCAGCCACTTGGTCAGCGAGGTGTCGTCGACCAGGTTCGCCCGGCCCTCGGCGGTGCCGTTCTCGCCGCTGGCGGTGAGGGTCCCGCCGGTGGCCTTGTCGGCCAGCGGCCGCGGCACCGCGCTGCCGGTCGTGATCGAGGGCGGGATGTCGTTCGCTCCGGTGCCCCAGGACGACGGGGACGGGCCCATGGTGAAGGTGAGGGTGCCGCCGGCGATCAGGTCGGCGTGGGTGAGGTAGTTCTTCGGGTACGCGACGCCGTTGAGGGTGGCGCTCTGGATGTAGCGGTTGGTGTCGCTCACCCCGGGCGCGCTGACCGTGAACGTCTTGCCGTCCTCCAGCGTGATGGTCGCCTTCGGGTGCAGCGGTGCGCCGATGGTGTAGTCGGTGCTGCCCATCCGGGCCGGGTAGAAGCCCAGGGCGCTGAACACGTACCAGGCCGACATCTGGCCGTTGTCCTCGTCGCCGAGGTAGCCGTTGCCGGTGCCGGCGCCCGAGTCGTAAAGCTTGGTGAGCACGTCGCGGACGCGGGTCTGGGTCTTCGCCGGGGTGCCGGCGTAGTTGTACATGTAGAGCATGTGGTGGATGGGCTCGTTGGAGTGCGCGTACTGGCCCATGTTGGTGTCGTAGGCCTCGGTCATCTCGTGGATCGTGCCGCCGTAACAGCCGGGCAGGAAGTCCCGGGAGGCCGCGAAGACCGAGTCGATCTTGCTGGAGAGCTGGGCCCGGCCGCCGTACAGGTTGGCCATGCCCTGCGGGTCCTGCGGGGCCGGGGTGGCGTAGTGCCACGGTGCGCCCTCGGTGAACTCGCAGCCCCACTCGTTCGGCTTGAACGCCGAGTCCGCGGTCCGCCAGGCGCCCGACTTCTGCTTGCCGCGGTAGAAGCCGACCGACGAGGAGTACAGGTTGGCGTAGTCCAGCGCCCGGTTCTGGAAGTAGTCGGCGTCCTCGGTGAAGCCCAGCGCCCGGCCGAGCTGCGCGATCCCGAAGTTGTTGTTGGCGTCCTCCAGCGTCCAGGAGGCCGCCTCCCCGCGGACGTCGGTGGGCACGTACCGCTTGAAAGTGGAGACCTCGACGCCCTTGCGGCCCCGGGAGCCGGAGCTGGAGTAGACGCTGGCGTTCTTGACCATCGAGGCATACGCCGCCCGGTAGTCGAAGTTGCGCACGCCCTTGGCGTAGGCGTCGGCGAAGGCCAGGTCCTGGTTGGTGCCGACCATGATGTCGATGTAGCCCGGACCGGTCCAGCGCGGGGTCCAGCCCCCGTTCTTGTACGCGTTCACGACCCCGTCCAGCATCTCGCCGGTCTTGCCCGGGGTGAGCAGCGAATACAGCGGCCAGACGGCACGGGCGGTGTCCCAGAAGCCGTTGTTGACGTACATCTGACCGTCGTGCACGGCGTTGTCGTACGGGCTCTGGTACCTGCGGACCCCGCCGACGAGCTCGGAGCGGTTGTTCGGGTACATGAACGCGCGGTAGAGGTTGGAGTAGAAGGTGACCATCCGGTCGTCGGTAGCCCCCTCGATGCGGGCCCGGCTCAGCGCCGTGTCCCAGATCGCCGCGGCTTCCTCCCGTACGGTGTCGAAGGTCTTGCCGCCGATCTCCTGGCTCAGGTTGCTCGCGGCCTGGGCCACGCTGATGAAGGAGGTGGCCATCCTCAGGTTGACCTTCTCGCCGGCCGTGGTCGCGAAGCGGATCCAGGTGGTCGCCCCCTGCCCGCTGACGGTGCCGGTGGCCGCGATGGCCTTGTCGACGGCGCCGGAGAAGTACATCCGCTGACCCTTGTGGTCGACGTAGCCGGAGATGACGCGGGCGGCGGTGTCGACGGTGATCGAACCGCCGGCACTGTCGACGGTGTCGAACAGCAGCACCGACTCGGCGGCGGACGGGTAGGTGAACCGCAGGGCGCCGGCATGGTCGGTCGGCGCGATCTCCGCGGTGATTCCGTACGTGTCGAGCTGGGTCTTGTAGTAGTGCGCCCGGGCCACCTCGTTGCTGTGCTTGAAGGTGGACTTCCGCGCGTCCGGAGTGGACTTCACGCCGCCGGTCATCGGCATCACCTGCAGCTGGCCGTAGTCACCGATCCACGGGCTGGGCTCGTGACTGATCCCGAAGCCCTGCACGGTGGTGGCCTTGTACTCGTACAGCCAGCTGTCGCTGTTGCCGTTGGTGATCGGGGTCCAGAAGTTGAAGCCGTTCGGGACGGTCGTGCCCGGGAAGGTGTTGCCGCGCGAGTAGCTGCCGCTGGAGTTCGACCCGCGCCGGGTGTCGACCAGGTCGGACAGCCGGCTCGGGGCACCACCGGCCAGGATCGAGATGTCGTCGAAGTAGCCGCGGAAGGTGCCGGTGTTGAGCGGCTGGTCGTAGGCGATCAGGATGCGGTCGACGGTCTTGCCGGCGACGTTGTCCCCGATCCGCGAGGTGACGAAGTTCCACTGGTCGAAGGCGAGGCCGGAGCCGCTGCCCTGGAAGGCCGGGTGCACCCGGACGCCGCGCTGGTCGACGGCGCCGGAATCGCGCAGCGTGCTGCCGTCGGTGAAGACGAGGTCGACCGCGACGTCGAGGTGCCCGCCCGACTGCGGATAGACCCAGTAGGACAGGGTGGTCGCCGCCGTGACCGGCAAATCAACGTCGAAGACCCGGTTGTACGAGTACGACGAGGTCGTGCTGGTGTCGTTGCCCGAGTACATCAGTGCCGCCGAGCCGGTGTGCGCGGTCTCGGTGCGCGGCGCGCTCTCCATGCCGGTGAGCCCGCAGCAGTAGCCGCCGACGCCGGCGGTGCTCTCGACGCTGTTCTGCCAGGTCGGCTGGGGATCGCCGGACTCGAACCCGGTGACGAAGTCGCCCGGAGCGGCCGAGGCCGGTAGCGCGGTGGCGACCACTCCGCCGGCGACCAGCACCGCGGTGGTCAGACAGGCGAGGAATCTCTGCTTCATGAAGGCGACCTGCATTCCACTCAGGCGGGAAGTCCTGCCCAAGATATTGACTCATTTAACTTCGTGTGACAACGATGTCACCATCTTCTTCCGCCGTTGATCCGGAGGCACCCCTCGTGGCATCGCGACTCCCCCGGCTGGCTGCCGCCGCCCTGCTGACCGCCGCCACGCTGGTCGCCGGCGGCACCGCCGCCGAGGCCGCCGCCGAGCCGGTCGAGCTGGTGCGGCCGTTCGTCGGCACGCAGAACTTCGGCAACACCTTCCCGGGCGCGAGCGCACCGTTCGGCATGGTGCAGGTCAGCCCGGACACCGGCGGCCAGGGCGGCTACGACTACCAGCAGAACTCCATCTACGGCTTCAGCCAGACCCACCTGTCCGGGGTCGGCTGCGGCGTCGCCGGCGAGCTGCCGATCATGCCGACCACCGGCGCCGTCAGCAGTGTCGACCCGAACGTCTACCGCTCGGCGTACAGCCATGCCGACGAGCAGGCCACGCCCGGCTACTACCGGGTCGGCCTGTCCAAATACGGCGTGAACGCCGAGCTGACCGCCACCGCGCGCACCGGCTGGCAGAAGTACACCTTCCCGGCCACCGGGGCGGCCAACGTCCTGTTCAACACCGGCAAGGCCAACCAGAACGTCTTCGACTCCGAGATCCACGTCGTCGGCGACCGGACCGTCGAGGGCCGGGTCCGCGCCGGCAACTTCTGCGCCGGCAAGGACGACCACACCGTCTACTTCACCGCCAGCTTCGACCGGCCCTTCGCCTCGTACGGCACGTGGCGCGACTCGACCCGCAGCCAGGGCAGCCGGGACGCGGCCGGCGCGGGCGGCAACGGCGCCTGGGTCACCTTCGACGCCGGCACCGACCGCGATGTCGTGGTGAAGGTCGGCTTGTCCTACACCGGAGTGGACGGCGCGCGGAAGAACCTCACCGCCGAGACCGGCAGCTCGTACGACTTCGCCGCGACCCGGACCGCCCTGCGCGCGGCCTGGGTGCAGCAGCTGGACGCCGTACGGATCTCAGGCGGGACGGCCGACCGGCAGAGCGCCTTCTACACCGCGCTGTACCACTCGCTGCTGCATCCCAACGTCGCCGGCGACGTCGACGGCCGCTACGTGGGCTTCGACGACAAGGTGCACACGGCGAGCGGGTACACGCCGTACCAGAACTTCTCGCTGTGGGACACCTACCGGCCGCAGAACCAGCTGCTCGAAATGCTGGTGCCGCAGGTCGCCCGGGACGTGGCGCTGTCGGTGGTGGCGATCGGGCGTGACGGGGGCTGGTTGCCGCGCTGGGCGCTGGCCAACAGCGAGACCAACATCATGACCGGTGACCCGGTCACCCTGTTCCTGGTCGAGGCCTGGTCCAAGGGGCTGCTGGCCGGGTACGAGCAGGAGGCGTACGCCCTGTTGCGGGCCAACGCGCTGGGGCGGCCGCCGGCCGGCTCGCCGTACAACGGGCGCAGCGGGAACGGCTACTACAGCGACCACGGCTACGTCCCGTCCGGGCTGACGGTGGGCACGGACTGCGCCCACCAGGGCGGCGACAACGACTGCGTGCATCCCGCCTCGGCCACCCTGGAGTACGCGGCCGCCGATGCCGCGCTGGCGTTGATGGCCACCGCGCTGGGCCGCACCGACGACGCCCGGACGCTCACCACGCGCGGGCAGTGGTACCACAACCTGTGGGACGCCTCGATCAAGCACTTCCGGCCGCGGACCACCTCGGGCGCGTGGGTCACGCCGTACAACCCGGTCGACGCCGGGCACCAGTTCCACGAGGGCGGGGCCTACCAGTACCAGTGGCTGGTGCCGCAGGACCCGGCCGGGCTGGTGTCGCTGATGGGTGGGCGGGCGGCCACCGAGAAGCGGCTGGACGACTTCTTCGCGTACCCGAAACTGCTGAACGACCCGGCCGGCACCGCGCGGACGGACTGGATCACCGCGCCGTACGACTACTACGGCAAGGCGACGTACAACCCGAACAACGAGCCGGATCTGCTGGCCCCGTACCTGTATCACTGGGCCGGCGCGCCGGCCAAGACCGCCACCGTGGTCCGGGCCGCGATGACGCTCTTCACCACCGGCCCCGACGGCATGACCGGCAACGACGACCTGGGCACGATGAGCGCCTGGTACGTCTTCTCCTCCCTGGGCCTCTACCCGACCATGAGCGGCGCCAATTTCCTGACCGTGAGCAGCCCGCAGTTCCCCTCGGCCACCGTGCGGATCGGCAGCCACACCGACCAGGGCGGCACCCTGACCATCACCGCGCCGGACGTCAGCGACACCCGCCGCTACATCCAGTCCGTCCAGGTCAACGGCCGCGCGCAGAACGCGAACTGGCTCACCTGGCCGGCCGTCGCCCGCGGCGGCACGATCGCCCACACCGTCGGCACGGCCGCGTCGAGCTGGGGCACGGCCGCGGCCGACCAACCGCCGTCGGTCAACAGCCCGGCATGTCTGCTGACCTCCGGCACCCAGTGCGGCATCGACGTCACCTCGGCCCGCAACACGGACGGCACCGCCACCACCGCGGCAACCGGCGAGGGCAACTTCGACGGCGGCGGCTGGAGCTACGACGCGGCCCTGCTGCCGGCGGCCGGTCCGGTGAGCTGGTCGGGCGTGACCTACAGTGCGCCGCCGCCCGGGGGCACCGCCAGGAACTTCGTCGCGGCCGGCCGCCAGACCCTGCCGCTGCCCGCGCTGCGGCGCAGCACGCTGCGGCTCGTCGTCGCGGCCGACCACGGCCCGGTGCCGGGCACGGTGACCGTCCGCTACGCCGACGGCAGCACCGCCGCGACGACCGTGACGGTCCCGGACTGGTGCGCCACCGGCCCGGCCGTGCTGGCCATGCCGCACCGGATCAAGGCCGGGCAGGGCACCGACGGGCCGGCGGTCAACCTCTTCGGGGTCGCCGTGGCCGTCGACCCGGGCAAGGAACTGCGGTCGGTCACCCTGCCCGACGACACCCGGATCAAGCTGTACGCCCTCACGCTCCAATGACCCGTACCGCTCAGGAAGGCCGAGCTATGCGAACGAGTGCAAGGCGACTGGGAGCGGCCACGATCGGGCTCGCTCTGGCCGCGTGGCTGACGATCAGCGGCGGCACCCCGGCGCACGCCGAGTCGAACGGCGGCGTACGCGTCATGCCGCTCGGCGATTCCATCACGGACGGGTACAACGTGCCCGGCGGTTACCGCACCGGCCTGTGGCAGCGGGCGGCCGGCGCCGGCCTGACCGTGGACTTCGTCGGCTCCGCGGTCAACGGACCGGCGAACCTCGGTGACCACGACCACGAGGGCCATTCCGGCTGGCGCATCGACGAGCTCGACGCGAACATCACCGGCTGGCTTCGCACCGCGAACCCCCGGACGATCCTGCTGCACATCGGCACCAACGACATCGGGCAGAACCGCGATGTCGCCAATGCGCCGGCCCGGCTGTCCACGCTCATCGACCACATCCGGGTGCTGGCGCCCAACGTCGAGCTCTTCGTCGCTCAGATCGTCCCGACCAGCAACACCGCCAACGAGGCCAAGACCCAGGCCTTCAACGCGGCCCTGCCGGGCATCGTCGCCCAGAAGGGCCCGATGACCCACCTGGTCGACCTGCACTCCGCCCTCACCACGGCGGATCTGGCCGACGGGGTGCACCCCAACGCCGACGGCTACGACAAGATGGCGGCCCGCTGGTTCACCGCGCTCCGGTCCGTGCCGCGCAGCCTGAGCCACCTCACGACGCCCCCGACGGATGCGGTGGCGCTGCTGAGCAACCCGCAGTCGACCCGTTGCCTGGACATCTCCTCATCGTCCGGCGCCGACGGCTCGCAGGCCCACATCTGGGACTGTCACGGCCAGGCCAACCAGCAGTGGACCCGGACCGCCGCGGGCGAGCTCCGGATCTTCGGCGACCGCTGCCTGGACGTCAACGCCAGGGGCACCGCGAACGGCACGAAGGTGCAGAGCTGGACCTGCAACGGCACCCCGGCCCAGAAGTTCACCGTCAACCCCGACGGCACCATCGTCGTCACCGCCTCGGGCAAGTGTCTCGACGTCAACGGCGGCGGCACCGCCAACGGCACGCTGGTCCAGCTCTGGGAATGCAACGGGACCGGCGCTCAACGCTGGGCGGTGCGCTGAGCCCGTCCCTCCTCGTCCGCGCGCCGGTCGAGCGGCACGGGCGGCTGATCGACTCTCGCCGCGGTCGCCGGTCGATAGGATCGGCCGATGACCGTGCCGCAGGAGATCCGCCGGAGCAAGTACGTCAGCCTGACGACCTACCGCAAGGACGGCACGCCGGTGGCCACGCCCGTCTGGCACGTGCCGGACGGCGACGAGCTGGTCATCGTGTCCGAGGCCGAGGCGTGGAAGGTCAAGCGGATCCGCCGCAACCCCGACGTCGTCGTCACGGTCTGCAGCCTCCGCGGCAAGGTGGAGCCGGGCGCCCCGAGCGCCACCGGCACGGCCCGGCTCCTCGACGAGGCCGGCACGGCCCACGCCCGCAAGCTCCTCGGCCGGCGGTACCTCACTTCCCGGCTCGGCAACGGGGTCGCCAAGCTGCTGCGGTTGCGCCGCCCGCCCATGATCGGCATCGCCATCCGGCTCTGAGCCACCCCGGCGCAGTTCACGGCCGGGGATCGCCGCGCAGCAGGCGGTAGACGACCATGTCGTGCCCGGTGCCCTTGCGGAACTGCGCGTGCCGGGCCACACCCCTCGCGCTGGAAACCGGCCTTCGCCAGGCCGCGTTGCGCGGCGACGTTGTCGACGTCGGTCTCCGCCTGCAACCGCTCGGCGTCCTCGACCACCGCCCCGGCTACCGCCACACCGCGGCCCGAACGCGCCACGTCGTCTGCCCGATCTTCAGCCGCTGACATGGGCGGTGTGGTCGAGCCAGTGCCGGACCGGTCAGCCGGGATCGGTGAACGAGATCGGCTTGCCGGTGGCCCGGGCGTAGGCGATCTCCCTGCTCGTGGACTCGCCGATGTACCCGCCGGGGTTGACGATCAGAACCCGGTCAGCCAGATCGATCTTGCGCAGATGGAGAGCGCCGAGCGCGGCCTTCTGCTCGTCGGTGATCATGTCGGCTGCTTCGTGATCCTCGGCGCGCGGGAAGACGGCCGGCGCGACGACGATGACCCCCGCATACGTCAGGTCACGGTTGGCCGCGTTCATCTCGTCCGCGAAGCGGGTGGAGCCGCAGATGCAGACAATCTCCGGTCGGTCGGGCACGGCTCAGTCTAGGCAGCGGGACGGCCATCACGCGGCTGCACGGTCGCGGGCGGGAAGGCGCAGCGGGTGAGGTCCGCGGAGATGTCCCAGATGCGGCGGGCGTCGTCCTCGCCGCGCAGCCGCGAGTAGAGGTCCTGCTCGGCGGGCGGGCCGCCCAGGTGGCCGAAACCGCTGGGACCGTAGAACCGGCCGCCGGCGTCCGGGGCTGTCGCGGCCAGCAGGGCCGGCAGCGGGGCCGTCTCCAGGTTGCCGACGATGAGGCCGCGGGCGGACAGGGCCCGGATGATCCGTACGCCGGCGGTGTCGCGGGCCCGGCCGAGCTCGGGGCGGGCGGCCAGCAGGCTGGTCGGCGCGATGCCCGGGTGGGCCAGGTTGCTGGAGATCCCCCAGCCCGCGGCCCGGCTGCGCCGGTCCAGCTCGAGCCCGAACAGGCCGAAGGCGATCTTCGACTGGCTGTACGCACGCCCGCCGTTGTACGACCGTTCCCAGTTCAGGTCGTCCCAGTTGATGGCGCCCTGGTTGGCGGCGATGCTGATCTGCGAGGTGACCCGCGCACGGCCGGCGCTCAGCAGGGGCAGCAGCTGCGAGACGAGCGCGAAGTGGCCGAGGTGGTTGCTGCCGAACTGGAGCTCGAACCCGTCGGCAGTGCTCTGCCGCTCGGGCGGGGTCATCACGCCGGCGTTGTTGACCAGGATGTGGATCGGGCGGTCCTCGGCGCGCAACGTGGCGCCCAGCGCGGCGACCGAGTCCAGCGATGACAGGTCGAGGTCCCGCAGGGAGACCGCGGCCCGCGGATGCTGCTGTCTGATCCGGCCGACGGCCGCGTCGCCCTTGCGCCGGTTGCGGACGGGCAGGACGACCTCCGCCCCGGCCCCGGCGAGCCGCGTAGCGAGGCCGAGACCGACGCCGTCGCTCGCCCCGGTGACGACCGCGAGCTTTCCGGTGAGGTCAGGAACTGGTGTGGTCGATGAGATACGTGACATGACCCCAGGATGCGGGTCCGGAACCGGCTTAACCACGGTCTGTCAGTCCGAGGCTGGGGCCTGCCGATGGGCGGTATAACGAAGCAGGACCGTCAACCGTGAAGGACCACAGCCATGATCGATCGGCCGGGACTCGCCGAGTTCCTGCGCCGCCGCCGGGAGTCGTTGCAGCCCGAGGACGTCGGCCTGCCACGCGGGCAGCGGCGCCGCACCAGCGGTCTGCGTCGCGAGGAGGTCGCCGCGCTCTGCCACCTCTCCACCGACTACTACAGCCGGCTGGAGCGCGAGCGCGGCCCGCACCCGTCCGAGCGCCTGATCGCCTCGATCGCCCAGGGCCTGCACCTGTCCCGGGAGGAACGGGACCACCTGTTCCGCCTGGCCGGGCATCACCCGCCGACGACCGGCCCGAGCAGCGAACACATCAGCCCGGGCATGCTGCGGATCTTCGACCGGCTCACCGACACCCCCGCCGAGATCGTCACCGAACTGGGCGAGACACTGCGGCAGAACCCGCTCGGTGTCGCGCTAACCGGCGACCTGACCCGCTACCGCGGCCCGGCCCGCAGCATCGGCTACCGGTGGTTCACCGATCCGGCGTACCGCACGCTGTACCACCCCGACGACCACGAACTGCATTCACGCGTCTTCGCCTCGGGCCTGCGCAAGGTGGTCACCGTACGGGGGCCGCAGTCGTGGGCCGCGCACCTCCAGCACCTGCTGCTCGAACGCAGCGAGGAGTTCCGCAGCGTCTGGAACGACCATGAGGTAGGCGTCCACTATCAGCACGTCAAACGCTTCGTGCACCCGGCGGTGGGCGCCCTCGAGGTCAGCTGCCAGGCGCTGCTCGACCCCGAGCAGTCGCACTCCCTGCTGGTCTACACCGCCGTGCCGGGCAGCGAGAGCTACGACAAGCTCCAGCTGCTGTCGGTCATCGGCCCCCAGGAGCTGCGACCGGTCCAGGGCGAAGTCACGAGGAACGAGGTTTGATCAGCCCTTCGAAGTGGGAACCCCCTGTCTGCCCACCCCGCATCGAGGAGCTGACGTGGAAGTAACCGGGATCATCACCGCCATCATCATCGGCCTGATCATCGGCGCGCTCGGGCGCCTGGTCGTGCCGGGCAAGCAGAACATCCCGATCTGGCTCACCCTGGTCATCGGTGTCGTGGCCGCCATCATCGGCACGTTCATCGCGTCCGCGCTCGGCGTCGACGACACCGGCGGCATCGACTGGATCGAGCTGCTCATCCAGGTCGTGGTGGCCGCCGTCGGCGTCGCCCTCGTGGCCGGGCTGTACGGCCGCAACCGCCGCTGACTGTCGCGTTCCACCGGTGCCCGCCCACACCGTTGTGGGCGGGCACCGCTGCGTCCGGCGACTCCCGCCCATGGTGGCGCGCGCTCCCCCGCAGCCGGCCAATGGCCCGATATAGACGTCTTTGCGAGCAACCGAACCCGGCGCCGACACGCTAGCGTCGACCTACGCAGAGACATTGCTCTATCGCTCGGGGAGTTCAGATGAACATTCGCAGGCGGACGACAACCGCCGCGGCCGGCGCACTGATCACGATTGCGGCTCTCGCGGTGAGTAGCACGGCAGCATCCGCTGCCCCTCCGGCGCAGGCGCCGGTCCAGGCGCCCGCTCCAGCAGGCGTCACCCACGAGGAGAACCCCCGGGTTCCCGAGGGTGCCGTGTGGACGGAGGCCTACTTCCCGTCCGCTGACCGCAGCGGCGCCGAGCTCCACGCCGACGTCCTCCGGCCGGCCGGCCTGCCGGCCCAGGCCAGGACGCCGGTGATCCTCGCCGTCGGTCCCTACTTCAGCCATGCGGGCCAGACCGGGCCGCAGGGCTTCGACCGGACCGGTCCCTCCAGCCGGTTCGCCGACTTCACCAGCGGTACGGACCTGTTCGCCCGCGGCTACACGTACGTGATGGTCGACCTGCGCGGCTTCGGCGGCAGTACCGGCTGCCTCGACTGGGTCGGTCCCGGTGAGCAGGCGGACGTGAAGGCCGCGATCCAGTGGGCGGCCACCCAGCGGTGGTCGACCGGCAAGGTCGGCATGTACGGCAAGTCGTACGACGCGGTGACCGGTCTGGTCGGCAACAACCTGCGACTCGGAGCGCTGAAGGCCGTCGTCGCCCAGGAACCGGTGTGGAACATGTACAACTACCTGTTCAGCAACGGTGTCCCCCGGCCCAACGTGACCGCCACACCGGACGCCTACAACAGCATCGCCACGATCGAGGCGCTGCCCGACGACACCGAGCGCTACCGGGCCAACGCCGCCTACGAGAGCGCCCACCCCGAGTGCCTGACCGAGAACCTCACGAACAACAACAATCCCGACCTCAGCTCACCATACTGGCGCGCCCGCAACCTCGCGGCGCAGGCCAAGGGCACGAGCACCCCGCTGTTCGTCACGCAGGGCTTCATCGAGAACAACACCAAGCCGGAGGACATGGAGGAGTACCTGGACAACCACCGCGGCGTGGAGCGGGGCTGGCTGGGTCAGTGGGAGCACGTCCGCGGCAACGACACCAACGAGCAGGGGCAGCTGCTCCAGGGCCGCGCCGGCTTCTTCGCCGAGGTCATGCGCTTCTACGACCGCTACCTCAAGGGCATCAAGCCGTCGGTCCAGGACCCCGCGTACGCCATCGAGGACAACACCGGCGTGTGGCGGGCTCAGCCGACCTGGCCGATGCCGTCGTCGTACACCGCGGCGCGCCTGTCCGACGGGCAGTACGTCGACGACGGCGTCGCCTCGACCCTGGCCGCACCGGCCGCACCGGCCGGCCGGCAGTGGGACATGGAGCACGCCACGGACCCGGCTCCGCCCGCCACGAGGAGCCTCGCGCCGATGACGGCGGCCGCGGACACCCACAGCTATTTCACCTGGTCCACGCCGGTCAGGTCCCGGGTACGGATCACCGCCACCCCGCGGATCACGCTGCGGGCCAGTGCGCCGGGCAACGTCCTGGTGCGGCTGTGGGACGTCGCTCCGGACGGTACGGCGGTGATGTTCGACGAGAACGTCTCGCTGATCGAACGGGCCGGCCGGGTGGCGTTCGACCTGAAATCCACCGACTGGACCTTTGCGGTGGGTCACCAGCTCGGCGTCCAGGTCGGGACGATCGGCAGCGGGAGCTGGCTCGACACACCGTCCGGCAACACGATCCGGATCAGCCGGGCCCGGCTGGCCCTGGCCCTGCAGAACCCCCGGTACGACGTGCCGACCCAGGGCGACCGGTCACCGTTCCTCGACACCTACCTGAGCCAGTACACCCGCACGCTCACCGGCGTGGGCGAGGGCACCTTCGCGCTCGCGCTGCCCGACCGGCACTGACCGGCTGATCGGCGGGGCCGGCTGCTCCACAGTGCTCAGCCAAGGTCACGGTCGCAGAGACACCCAGCTCCCGTGATCGCGCAGCCGCAGCATTGAGGACAGTCCGGCCTCGTCGAACGCCGTCTCCAGGTCCGTCCCCGACTCCGAGAAGTGCGTCCAGCCGTCGTAGTGCGCCGGGATCACCATGCCCGCGCCGAGGACCGCGGCGGCCGCGGCGGTCCGGCGGCTGTCCAGGGTCAGGGGACGGCCGTGGAACTTCGCCGGCACCCGGGCCGCCCCGGCGAAGAGCACGGCCACGTCGACATCCGGAATGCGCCGGGATATGTCGGCCACCGCCCGCAGCGACGCGTTGTCACCGCTGACGTAGATGACCGGCAGGCCGGCGCCGGACAGCACGAAGCCGGTGACCTCGCAGTTGACGTTGCCGTCGGCGTCACGCTCACCGTCCTCGGGGCCGTGGACGGCCGGCACCGCCCGTACCGTCAGATCTCCGCCGCCGTCGGCGCGGGGAACCGCATGTTCGGCCCACGTGGCCAGCCCGATGGCGGGCGGCCCCAGCCGGCCGGCCGTCGCCGGGCCGGTCAGCACCAGGGGCGCCGCCGCTGCGAAGGCCCGGCCGCGGCCGTCCAGGTTGTCCGGGTGCTGGTCGTGGCTGACCAGGACGAGGTCGACCGCACCGAGCTCCGCTTCGGCCGCGGCCGGACCGGCCACCTTGGTCAGGTAGCCGTGCGGGCCCGGAGCGTCGAACGTCGGATCCACGACGATCCGCAGACCTCCGACATCGATGACCACGGTGGGACCGCCGAGGACCGTGGCGGCACAGTCCTGCCGCGCGAGCACGCCTGTCATGATCAACCCCCTGCGGGCGTCCTCAGCCGAGAATCTTGAGCAGTCGTTCGGCCAGCGTGGCAGCCGAGTGCGGATTCTGGCCGGTGAGCAGATTCCGGTCCTCCACGATATACGGCTCCCACACCGGGCCCCGGCTGAACTCGACGCCGACCTTGTCCATCAGCTCGTCCTCGAGCAGCCACTGACACCGGGACGCCAGCCCGACGGCCTCTTCCTCCTCGTTGGTGAAGGCGGTCATCCGGTAGCCCCGGAACGGCGACTCGCCATGGATCCGGGTGGCCAGCAGCGCGGCCGGGGCGTGGCACACGATGGCGAGCGGCTTGCCCGAGACCAGCGCCGCCGTCAGCAGCCGGCCCGCGTCGGCGTCGACGGCCAGGTCCTGCATCGGGCCGTGCCCACCGGGCAGGTAGACCGCGTCGTAGTCCTCGAGGCGGGCGTCCGCCAGCCGCAGCGGGCGCCGCATGACCTCGGCCGACCGGATGATCTCCTCCAGCTCCAGGGCTCCCTGCTCGCCCCCGGCCATCGACGGCCGCAGGCTCATCATGTCGACGTTCGGCGTGGTGCCGCCGGGCGTCGCGACCACCACCTCGTGACCCGCCTCCGTCAGCGCCCGGTACGGCATCGCGAACTCCTCGGCCCAATATCCGGTCGCCCATCGCGTGCCGTCCTTCAGCACGAGGTACGTGGCTCCTGAGACCACGAAAAGCACCTTCGCCATCACGCCTCCTCCTTCTGATCCCTGCACTTGGCACCAGGGTCGCGCTCCCGGGTGCGGCGTCGCGCCGGTGAGACACCCGGGCCGTCCCCCCGGGTCCCGATCCGGCCCGGGATCGGTCGCCGGGATCCGACCAACCGTGCCCGGTCGGTCCCTGACCTGCCGTTTCATGCACCACCGCGGTCGTGGCCAGGGAAGCACCGACCCCCAGGGCGTGTCGACCAGGGCATCTCCCGGGTGCGCTACGCGCCCGGGCCTCGCGAGGCTGGTGGGACATCGACGTCGTGCGGGATTCCGACCGAAAGGCAGTGTGCGTGAGATGACCACGCTCGAACAGCAAGCCGGAACAGCGATCCGGCCGTTCACCGTCCACTTCCGCAAGGCAGCGCTCGACGACCTGCGCCGCCGCCTCGCGACCACGCGCTGGCCGACCCGGGAGCTGGTCGGCGACCGCTCCCAGGGGGTGCAGCTGGCCACCATGCAGGCGCTGGGTCGGTACTGGGCGGGCAAGTACGACCTGGGGCGCGTACAGGCCCGGCTCAACGCGTTGCCCCAGTTCACCACCGAGATCGACGGCGTGGACATCCACTTCGTCCACGTCCGGTCGAAGCACCCGGGCGCGCTGCCGCTGATCATGACCCACGGCTGGCCCGGATCGATCATCGAGATGATCGACTCGGTGGGCCCGCTGACCGACCCGACCGCGCACGGCGGCACCGCCGGCGACGCGTTCCACCTGGTGCTGCCCTCGTTGCCGGGGTACGGCTTCTCGGCCGAGCCGGCCGAGGTCGGCTGGGACCTGGTGCGCACCGCGCGGGCCTGGGCGGAGCTGATGCGCCGGCTCGGCTACGACCGCTATGTGGCGCAGGGCGGGGACGTCGGCGCCGGGGTCACCGACGCGATCGGCCGGCTGGGCCCGGACGGGCTGATCGGCATCCACACCAACCTGCTCGTGCCGGCCCTCAACGACCCGGCCTCGCTGCCGGACGACACCGAGGAGGAACGCGCGGCGCTGGCCGCGATCAAGGTCTTCCAGACCACCGGGAACGGCTACTTCGTGGAGATGGCCACCAGGCCGGAGACCATCGGGTACGCGCTGCTGGACTCCCCGGCCGCGCTCGCCGCCTGGATGATCGACCACGACACCGACGCGTACTACAAGATCGCCGGCGCGTTCGTCGACGGCCGGCCCGCGGGCAACCTCACCCGCGACCACATCCTCGACAACGTCACGGCCTACTGGCTGACCGGCACCGGAGCGTCCACGGCCCGGTCGTACTGGGAGGCGTACGGGCCGGACGCGCCCGCCGCGGGCCGCCCACCACTGCCCGACCCCCGGGTTCCCGTGGGGTTCAGCACGTTCCCCGGCGAGATCTGGCGGACGCCGCGCAGCTGGGCCGAGCAGTCCTACCCGACCCTCACCTACTTCGGGCAGGCCGAGCGGGGCGGCCACTTCGCCGCCTGGGAAGAGCCGGAGCTGTTCGCCGCCCAGCTGCGGGCCGCCTTCCGGCCGCTGCGAGCACCGCAGACCGACACGGCACTCGACAACTCACGAGGTGGAGACCGATGACCTCCCAGCCCACTCGACGGCAACTGCTGCAGGGCGGCCTCGCCGCCGGAGTCACCGTCGCCGCAACCGCCGCACTCGGCCCCGCGCCGGCGCACGCTACCCCGGCCACCGGCCGGACGGGGATCCACCCGTTCCGGGTCGCGATCCGGCGCGAGCAGGTGGCCGAGATGCGCCGCCGCGTCGCCGCGACCCGCTGGCCGTCCCGCGAGCTCGTCGCCGACCGCTCGCAAGGCGTGCAGCTGGCGACCGCGCAGGCGCTCGCCCGGTTCTGGGCGACCGGCTACGACTGGCGCCGGTTCGAGGCCAAACTGAACGCTCTCCCGCAGTTCAGGACCGAGATCGACGGCGTCGACATCCACTTCGTCCACGTCCGCTCGAAGCATCGCAACGCCCTGCCGCTGGTCATGACCCACGGCTGGCCCGGCTCGATCGTCGAACTGCTGGAGACGGTCGGCCCCCTCACCAACCCGACCGCGCACGGCGGCACCGCGGCGGACGCGTTCCACCTGGTCCTGCCGTCGATCCCCGGCTACGGCTTCTCCGGCAAACCGGACGAGCTCGGCTGGGACACCAACCGGACGGCGCGCGCCTGGGCGGAACTCATGCGCCGCCTCGGTTATCCCCACTACGTCGCCCAGGGCGGGGACGTCGGCGCCGCCGTCACCGACAACCTCGGCCGGCTGGCCCCGCGGGGACTGCTCGGCATCCATCTGAACCTGCTGGTCCCGGCGCTGGGCGGCACCGGCAACCTGCCCAGGAACACCGACGAGGAGAAGGCCGCGGCCGCCGCCCTGCAAGCCTTCTCCACGTCCGGCCGGGGCTACCTGGTCGAGCAGTCGACGCGGCCGCAGACGATCGGCTACGCCCTGCTGGACTCCCCCGTCGCCCTGGCGGCCTGGATGCTCGATCACGACACCGACAGCTACCTCAAGATCTCTCGCGCCTTCCGCGGCGGCCCGCCGTCCGGCAACCTCACCCGCGAGCACGTCCTCGACAACGTCTCGGTCTACTGGCTGACCGGGACCGGCGAGTCGGCCGCCCGCGCGTACTGGGAGAGGGCGCAGACCGCCGGCCACCCGCAGGCGCCGGTGACGGTCCCGGTGGCGTTCAGCGCCTTCCCGGGCGAGATCTTCCAGGCGCCACGCAGCTGGGCCGAGGCGAGCTATCCGACTCTCCGGTACTACGGCAAGGCCAGGCGGGGTGGGCACTTCGCGGCGTGGGAGGAGCCTGAGCTGTTCACCCGGGAGCTGCGGGCCGCCTTCCGGTCGCTCCGCTGACCCAGCGGCGACTGTCCGGTCAGTCACCACGAACCGGCGGGCGGTGCGCTGTCAGCGTAGAGCCTTGACGGTCGCCTCCGGACGGTGCCGACAGGTCCTACGCGGTGCCGACCGAGATCGGAGCCGTCGGCACCGCGATGGACTGGCGAATCCGGGTTCAGGGGTTGATGGACGTTCACGGCGAGGCCACCGCGCCGACCGTCCGACAGCCCTCCCCGCGAAGGCAGTCGATGCCGCGCATCACCGAGTTGCTGGGCGTCCTGGGCTGGCCGTGGCCGTGCTGGCCGCGACGGCCGTTGATGACGCTCCACAGCGACCAGCTTTTATGGTCAACGTCGGTGCCATGGGAGACTCTTCACTGCATATCAGCGAAGGAGCACCGTAGGGCGATGGACGATTTCCAGCCTGGATACCCCATCGACTTGCGCTCGGCTGACATGCGAATGCGCGACGCTCGCAGCTATGAGGGCGACTTCGAGTACATGGCCGCACGTGTCGTTGCTCGGCTGACGGGTGAGCGCGTGTTCATCCAGGACGACAATAGCGTGCAGGGAATGGCAGACGTTCGAATCGAGTATGCCGACCGTCCACCCGCATTTGTGGAGATCGTGTCTGACGTCGACCCCGACTATGCCCAGCTGAATCAGTTGGTCCTTCGGGACCAGCAGATGGCCGCTCCTTCGCTGGGCCGGATCTGGTACGTCACAGTCTCGAAGTCGGCCAGACTCAAGTCACTCAAGCCTGCTCTGGAGCCATTCCTCCGACGCTTGGAGGACGCGGGTGTTTTTCTGGAAATAGCACAGCCCGACGGCAGCCTTGGCCGCTCCTCGACGGAAGAGCTACGCCGACTCGATGGCCTCGGTGTCGTGAGGCTCTGTTCTCGTCCGCCCCAGCCGGACGAGGAGCCGAAGATCCTCCTCTATCCTCAAGGCATAGGCGGTCCAGCAGAGCAGGACTGGCTGGCGCTCATGACCTGGCTGGCCGAGTATCTGAGTGCACCTGACCGAGCCGACGTGCGCAAGAAGCTCGAGGAGACGGGAGCCGCCGAGCGCCACGCCTTCGTCGGGCTCCCGCTGGGGAAGGAATGGTCCGCCTTTCACAGCCTCCATAACGAGTACGGCGGATTGCCGGATCAACCTCCTGCGTTGCCGCCCGAGGTCACCCATGTCTGGGTCTGGGCGCACCCGTTCGGCAGGTGCATCGCATGGTTCCCTGATCGAGGTTGGTTCGATCCTCGGAGCCATTGGGCCACGGCGTGAAGGCGGCTCGACACGTTCCCTCAATCCCGGTGTTGCATGAGGCGCACGTCCGCCGGCGCGCCCGGCAGTCCACCCGCTGTCGACCGGTAGTCCGGTACCCCTACGCACGTGAAGAGCAGTGCGTCCAGCGGCGCTCCGACCAGCGCCGGGATCTCGCTGTCGCGGAATGTCATTCCGGTGGCGCTCGCGCCCATCGCGTACGCGACAAGGTGCAACCGTCCCTCGACCAGGCCCGCACCCAGCTGCGCGGCCCGGTACCCCCGGTCGTCCAGGCTCGTCACGTCGGCCGCGGTGATCACCACGAAGGCTGCGTCCCGGCTCAGTCCTTGCTCCAGGCTCACCCGGTAGAGCTCCTCGCGGTGGTTGCCCGGACGGATCGGCGTACGGAGGTCGGGCCACCGGTACACGCCCGGGGTCACCCCCTCGACGTCGTGCACGGCCACGAACTGTGGCAGGTCGATCCCCCGCACCGCCGTCCGCAGGCCGGTGGTGAGCACGTCCGCCGGTACGCCGCGGGCCGGGTCCATCCGCCGTTGTGAGCCACGGGTCAGTACGACCGCCTCGACCGGCTCGGTCCCGGCCCCTGGCGCGTCGACCGGGTCGCCCTCCGCCCACGGCGCACCCAGCACGGTGCCGTCGCCGGCCCGCTGCGCCGCTGTGATCAGCGGGAACTCCATCGGATCGGTGTCGACCTGGCCCGCGACCGCGGGACCGGCCGGCGTCAGGGCGGGCTGCTGTGAGCCGAGCGCGACCACGGCGACCGGCCATTCGTGGACGCCGTCCGCGCCGACCAGCTCGGTGACCGCCCGGTCGGGGAACGTGGTGTAGAGCCGGGCCGGGATCCCGGCCGAGTGGGCCAGAGCCAGCGTCTGGGCCAGCATCGTGCCCGCGTCCCAGTAGACGTGCCGGTAGCCGCGCTCACGGTAGCGCCACCCCGTGCGCCACGGGACGCCGGTCACCACGATCGCCGCGTCGCCGCCGCTCGGTGCCGACGCGACTCGCACCAGGGCGTGACCAGCCGGGTCGTACCAGTGCACGCCGGCCGGCACGGGGAGACCCTCGGGGATGAGCACGTAGAGCTCGAGAGGGAAGCGGCCACCGGCCGATCCGGCGGCGCGGAACAGATGCGTGATCCCGTTGCTGCGCTTGGAGGTACGCACGACTCCGGCGGACAGGTGCAGCAGCCGGGCGAGCTGCGGCACGTCGAGGTCGACGGCGGCGACCTCCGCGCGACCGGCCAGCACGTCGACGGCCGGCGGCTCGGTGGACGGCAGGGCACGCGGCAGCGCGAAACGCGGCAGAGTCTCGGAGTACCGCTTGTAGAAGAGCGGGAAACGGTCGAAGTCGTTGGGCTCAAGGTCGAGGACCAGGCGCGGGTCGCTGAGGGCGTCGTCCCACTCTCGTCCCGGCTCGTAGGAGGTCAGCCTGTGCAGTATCTGGGTCGTGGTCTCCACCGAGCCGACTCTAAATGCGTCATGCCCGCCGCACCCACCGGTATACGCGGCGACAGGACGAAGCGGCCGGCTCCCCGCTCGGGTGGGATGCCGGCCGGATGGCACTCCACCCGGCCGGCCGCACCGCTGAGGCCTAGGGCGCGTTTCGAAGTAGGTGTGTCGGTCGTCGATAGACGAAGAGGCCTCCGGTAGAGGGTTCATCGACGAAGAAGAACCTGAATACCGGAG